>JAYTUN010000089.1:0-26962 GCA_043744495.1 Ignavibacteria bacterium | reverse complement strand
GCATTGATTGTAACAACTACACCCGGAGCTAATGTGCTTATAACAACACAGAATGATAATATCTTAACATATAGCGTAGAAAAGATTGATGGTACTTCTAAGCTTATCGAAATTCCCGTAGGCTCTAATGCAAGTCCAAATTTTTATATAACCGTTGCGTATGTAAGTAACGGCAAGTTTTTCTCTTCAAGTAAATCAGTAATGGTTATGCCTGAAGAAAAATTCCTCACAGTTAATATTGCAACAGATAAAACATCTTATAAACCCAAAGATGAAGGAACTGTGATGATAAAAGTTACCGACGCAGCAGGAAATCCTGTTCCCAATGCCGAAGTATCTGTTGGAATAATTGATGAGAGCATCTACGCGATAAAACCTGATAATACCAAAGATATAAAAAGTTTTTTCTATTCACCAAAATTTAATACTGTAAGCATTCATTATAGTAATGCGTATTCATATTACAGCTACTCGCGTTTGATAACTATATACGAAAGATTCGACGTTAAATCTCTGAAGGAAGGCGAGCTTGGTACTATTAAGGGCAGGCTGACAGATAAGAATGGCAACGCAGTCGCCTATGCTACTATAGTAATTGACGGTGATTTTGTAGCCACGACAACAGGTGAAGACGGCAGTTATGAATTTAAATTACCTGAAGGCAGTTATACCTTAAGCGTTGTTCAGAATAAAAAAACTAAAGAAAGCGAAAAAGAGCTTGAAGTAAAAAAAGGTAAAGTAATTGAAGTTAATTTAAGGACAAGTTCAGAAGGTGTTATTTTGGATGGTATTTCAAACCAGCAAACTTCTATGGATGATTTGGGTGAGGTAACTCTTCAATCAGGTGTAGTAATGGATGAAAAGTCAAAAAATTCGCCAAAAACTGAAAGTAAAAAAGAGTCCAATTCAAGGGATTACTTTAAAGGCGATAAAGACGGTGAAGAACTTGATAAATCTAAGTTAGGTGGTGATTATGTTGAAGCACAAACAAGAAGCGATTTCCGCGATGCGATATACTGGAATCCTTCTGTAATTACCGATGCTAACGGTTACGCAACTGTACAAATGAAGTATCCTGATAATCTTACTTCGTGGCGTATTACTTCAAGAGTAATAACAGGTGATACAAAAGTAGGGCAGCAGGTTAATACTGTCATAACACGCAAGGACCTTCTTGTCAGAATGGAAACCCCGCGTTTCTTCCAGCAGGAAGATGAAGTTACAATATCAACTATAGTACATAATTATCTTGAAACAGAAAAGAGTACCAAGGTAAGTCTGAAAGCTGAAAATATTGAAATAATTGGTGACCCGAGCGATAAAATTATCACAATGGGTAAGAATGAAGAAAAAAGAATTGACTGGAAGATAAAAGTAACTAATCCAAATGGATTTGCAAAGCTAACAGCATCAGCGCTCACTGACGAAGAATCAGATGCAGTAGAGTTATCAGTTCCTTTGCAGCCGCATGGCTTACAGCTTGCAAATTACCAGGCAATGGATATTTCTGACCCTGAAAAAACTGACTATAAATTTGTAAATATTCCCGAATACACTGATCTTCGCAGCACGAAGTTAACATTGAGTGTTGCGCCATCACTTGCAGCAACAATGCTTGGCGCACTTGATGAGCTTGTAGGCTATCCTTACGGCTGTGTTGAGCAGACAATGAGCCGCTTTTTACCAACAGTAATTGTTGCGAATGCATTTAAGGATCTAAACGCACCTATAAGCGAAGCTACGCAAAAAGACCTTCCGAAAATGGTTGATGCAGGATACAACAGGCTGTACTCAATGCAGCATTATGATGGCGGCTGGGGATGGTGGACAAATGACCAATCTCAACCGTTCATGACTTCTTATGTTGTGTATGGATTGACACTCGGAGATAAAGCAGGCTACCCGGTCAGAAAAGATGTTTACAATAAAGGAATTGCTTCAATTAAAACTCAGCTTAAAGATAAAAATTTAGAAGCGACAACACGCGCATACATGCTCTACACTTTATCTTTTGCTGATGGTAAGGATACAAAATTATTCGAAGAGCAGTTCCAGATATTGAGTGAAACCGAAATGAACGATTATTCAATTGCGCTGCTTTCAATGGCTGCAAGGAATGTTGGCAATACTGCTGCTGCAGAAAAATACAGCAAAATACTTGTTTCGCATGTACAGAGCGAAGGCGAATCCGGAGCATACTGGGGTGGAAAGACCTGGCATTATAGCTGGCAGGATGATAAAGTCCAAACCACAGCAATGGCTGTAAAAGCACTGCTTATGGATCCCGTAAGCCTCAAAGATAATCCTGAGCTTATGAATAAAGCTGTCCGCTGGCTTATGCAGCAAAGAGAGGGCGCGGGCTGGGCTAATACTCAATCATCTGCTTTCATAATTTATGCATTGGTTGATTATCTTAAAACATCAAAAGAACTTGAACCTGATTACAATGTGAAAATATCAGTAAATGGTGAAATCCTCCTTGATAAGAAAATGACTAAGGAAGATGTTTTTAAGAAGGACTTAAAATTTGTTTTAGACGGCTCAAAACTAAAAATTGGGCAGAATGATATTAAGATTGAAAAATCAGGTGCTGGCAAAGTGTATGTATCAAGTGACCTCAGATATTACACTTCCGAATCTGTAATTCAGCCAAGAGAAAATGGCTTTAGGGTGCAGAAGGAATACTTTAAGCTTGAAAAATATACTAAGTATAATGATGATAAAATAATGTACAGGAAACGGTATTTTGATGGTCAGGTGAAATCAGGTGATGAAATACTTGTAAAGGTGCGCGTTGAAGCTAAAGAAAAAGATAATCAGTACTTCATGCTTGAAGACCCAATCCCCGCAGGATGCGAAGTTATAAAAGATGACTGGGCTTACAACATTGAAAATGAAAAAGATTACAGCGGGTGGGATTATTACTGGTGGCGCTGGTGGTATGCCGATAAAGATATTCGCGATAACCGCGTTACATTCTTCGCAACTTATCTGTATGGTGATACTTATGAATTCACCTACATACTGCATGCGCAGATCCCCGGTAAATACAATGTAATCCCCGCAACCGGAATGCTTATGTATTACCCCGATGTCCGCGGCTCAAGCGAAGAACTAAAGATTGAAATTACCGATTAATTATAATTCCCCTCTTGAGAGGGGTGGCTTCACCGAAGGTGAAGACGGGGTGTGTGATAATGGGGTGTGTGATAATGAGTTGTGCAACAGACACTCTGGTGTGGAAGAAATCTCATCAACCTTTACTTCCCCGACTTCCTGACAGCTACGACTAAACGAGCATAGCGAGGGTAGTCTCCGGCTCCAAAGGTCCGAAGGATTCCTTGAGAGCACCTTTGGGGCAGGCTTGACTGCCACAGGCAGTTCATTTTTTGAAAGTTTCGAGCCTTTGCGTTATAATCCCCCCTTTCGTTTCCTGCGTTTTTTGTCCCTTCGGGACATAAGGCGCAGAAAGCGATGGGGGACAAAAGCCTATTTATTACTATTCACATTTTACTATTTGTTCTCATTCACTTATTACATCATCTTTAATACCAAATTGACTTTGTGAGAGATTCTGTCTATTCTTCATTGAAAAAACAAAAAAGAATATTGGTATATCAATAATAAAACTTAACCCGATAATAACAAATACAAATGAAGTTGTATGGTTGCCTATAAAATCCTTTACTTCTGACCTTTTGGGTTCCTTTTCATAATAATACACTTCATATATTTCATTAACTTTATAATCTAAGTCATCTTCTGAATAATCGTACTTTTCTACATAGTTAAATGACTTATAATTACCGTTGATATCCTTAAATGTTAATACTGCTGTTCCGCGAACCTTTTCATCAATATTTGTGACTCTGCATTTTATAAGCCTGCACTCTTTAAGAAATGCTTCTTCCTTTATGTAGAAATAAACTCCTGTTATTATTAATGCCGAGCATACACTCAGCATTAAAAAAGCTATTATTTTAAATTTACCTTTTAACATTATTCTGATTATTTTGTATTATGTGATTTTTCAGCAAACTCACTTTTCTTTGCGAACTTTTGCAGCACAGGAGCTGCAATCAATGAGCATATCCCTATAAATCCGAATATTGCGGGTATCTTTATATCCCCGCCAAGTGTATCTTTTGATAAATAAAATATTAACGCAAGCGATAAAAATACAGTTGCTGAAAGCATCTCAAGCATCGCAAATATTTTCAGGAATTTTGACTTAGGCATATTGCAAATATAAGGTATTAATTAAATCCGCCCAAATGGGCTTCTTGCGTAGCATCCATTGGAATGGAGCAAAACATCAATCCGAAATCTGAAATTTCTCCAAATTCCTCTTCCATCCCTTAAACTTTGTCCGCTTAACAGGGGAGTCAGCGAAAATTGCATTAAAATCCTCCTGTGTAATTGCTTCCAGCTGGGTTTTAGTCTTGAACCCCCTTTCGCTTCCACGCCAAAGGGCGGGCAGGCGCTCATTCCCCCCTTTAACAAAGGGGGGATTAAGGGGGGTTTTTACTTCAATATTAACGAGTTCCTGCTTTGGATAAAATCCATCCTCAACAGTAACATGGTTATACTTAGGCGAATTAAATGGACATACATCCTGGCAAACATCACAGCCGAATATCCAGCCATCTAAATTAATATCACCCGGGATATCCCCACGATTTTCAATCGTTTGGTATGAAATACATTTATTAGCATCAACTACATACTCACTTGTAATGGCACCGGTCGGACAAGCTGAAATACATAACACACAACTTCCGCACATATCTTCAATCGGCACGTCATATATCTCAAAATCAATATTTGTAATTACCTCACATAAAAAGAACCATGAGCCGAAATCAGGATTAATGATATTGGTATGCTTTCCTATCCAGCCAATACCTGCTTTCTGCGCCCAGATTTTATCCATAACCGGTCCATCATCTACATAAGACTTCAATAGAATTTCCCCCTTGAGAAAATGCGAAGCATTTTCGAAATCCAGCCTTGGCGGGATAAACGTGGGCGGGAGTGAGGTCAACTTCTCCCTCTCCTTCGGGGAGGGTTGGGGAGGGGTCTTTATAAACTCACACAACTCCTTCAGTTTCTTCTTCAATACTTTATGATAATCCTTACCCCATGCATAGCGTGAAATTTTAGGATTAGCTTCATCATGTTCAAACGGTGTATAGTAATTGAAGGCAAGGGAAATAACACTTTTTGCTTCAGGCATAATTTGCCTTATATCTTTTCGCTTTTCAAATCCTTTTTCTATCCATTCCATATCAGCCTGTTTGCCTTCATCAAGCCATTGCTTTAATCGACTCGCTTCTGCATCCAATATCTCGTATTTGGCAAAACCAATTTTAAAAAAGCCAAGCTCCTTAGCCTTTGCGGAAATTGAATTTTTAATATTTTGAATTAAAATGTCCATTTATGATATAGCCAATAACTCAAATTTTCTATTATGCGTTTATAGTATATCAGAGTTGCTAAAAACAAATTTAGAAACAAGTCTCGGCTCAGCTTGACAAAACTGCTATCTAAATTAAAAAGTGATTAAGGGTCTTTCTTAGGGGGCTCTGCTATTTTTATGGAACGTATAACGGCATCCACCAATGTCTGGTATTTTTCCATCATAGCCTGTGAAGCATAATCAACATTAACCTGTATATTCTTTAATCCGGTTGGGTCGGTGAAAAGGTAATATTTCGTTGAAAATTTCTTGCCGCTGGATTTTATCGGGTCAGTTACATAAGCAGCGGTCAGGGAATCTTCCATCATAAACGGATTCTTATATGTTGCCTTATTATACGCACTGTGCTTTGGGTCATCTATTAATATGAATAAATTTACAGCACCGGGGTCAGGACTCAATGAATCACTCGCAATAATAACACCATTAAATTCCTTCTGGTTCAGGTTAACCTTGCGGTTATCCAAAAGCTTCCATCCAACCGGGTACCACAGCTTTAAGCCAATATCATTCTGGTCAAATGTTGCTTTCAACGAGTCAGGTACCAATATCCAGCTTGTATCCCTTGTGCTCTTTATCAGGTTTGTATCAATCTTAGGTTTATTAGTATCGTTTTTGGATATAAGATTTGTGTCCGCCGTATTATCTTTTGGTCTGTTGATCTTTGGAGTAATTATTCTCTTCTGGATATTAGGCCTGATATTTTTTGTATTATCCTTAACTTCCCCTTCTTCCTTCAGCTTACTCGCTTCATCTTCTTTGATCTTATCAATATCCGGCGGATCGAACTTAGGCATTTCAAGGTCTTCAACAACTACAATTCTTTGGTTATTTTCTGCGTCATGTTTTTGTGCTTTGGGTACTAAGAACTGGTACATCAAAAAGAGTAAAAAAATATGAATCAGGATTGAACCAATTAAACCTTTTCTTGTATTTGGCTGATATAATCCCTTTAGCACAAGGAAACCTGTTCCCGGTTTTGATGTTAAGCTATATATTACCTCAGGGGATAGTTCTTCTTGCTGGTCAGGCTGCGATTCAATAATTACAGGTTTTACCTGCTCCTGCGCTTTTACTATAGTTTCTGTTGTAACGGGTGCAGCAGTTTCCTGTTTTTTGCTTACTTCGTCTTCAAGATCTTTTGTGGTAACTTTTTCAATGGTCTGTATGCCAATATCAGGCTTACCAATAATTTCAGTTTTTTCACCTTTTTTAATCTCAATTAATGTTACGGGTTTTTCAAACGAGTAATCTTTCTTTGAGCGGAATTCCGAGCATATAGCGATAGTAATATCCGCAAAGCGGATTTCTATAACCACGTTTGGGTGACGGCATACATTCCGAACAGCACCGTGTTCATTTGAGCTGTTAAAAACGCAATCAATATTTATGCATCTCAAAAACTTGCCGTTTCCGTGCGTTTTTTCGCTTTTTTCCGTGCTATTTGTTATTTCTTTTTCGTCCAATAAATCTGTTTACTATTTAAATCGTAAATCAATCTATTATGTTTCACAAATTTATCTTATATATAATTAATAATTTAGTCAAAATTTTGTGAAAATTCAATTAGAGTATTTTTAATTATGTATTCGGTCTGCTTTTTTCTTTAATAACATATTACTGGTTATCAGTAATAGTGCTCCACCTAAAAAGTTTGAAATCACAACAAGGAAGAGCGCTGTCTGTAGGTCAGTAGCATCTGAAACCTTCCCTATAATAGCAGGAGCAGGTGTTGACCCGATCAAATGTACAGTGAACAGGTAAAAAGCAAATGCAGTGGCTTTAAGTGATGAAGGAACAATATCCTGTATAAGCGCTACCATGGGACCATAATAAAAGGTCATTAAATAGGTTGCAAATACCAGTGTTGTTATAAGCAGTATTTCATTATGCGTTGTAAGTGTAATGTAAATTATAGGTGTAGCAATTATAAATGCTATACCCATTGCCAGTGACCTTGGCTTTTTATATTTATTGTACAAAAGATCGCTGAAGTAGCCTCCGGAATATATCCCCAGAGGTCCGCCTATTACTACTGCCAATCCTATTGTTATCGATGCCTGGTCAACTGAATAATTATGGAACCTGATAAAAAATTGTGTTATCCAGCTTATTATTGCCGATGATGTAAACGTAAGCATGATCCCCGAAACAAGTGTCATTATGTAAGCCGGGGTTTTAAAAAGCTGCAGAATATTTTCCCTGTTTACCTCAGCAGTATTATGATGCTCGTGTTTTGTCTCCTTAATTCTCAATGAGCTTAATGCAAGAATTATCCCGGGAATTGCTACGATAAAAAAACATACTCTCCATCCTAAATGAGAGCCAATAACACCGGCAAATATCATTCCTAATGTGCCGCCAAAAAACATACCAAGATGAAATATTGAGCTTGCTCTGGCGCGTCTTTCTATTGGAAAATTATCTGCTATAAGAGATGTGGCAGCAGGTGCATAAGATGCTTCGCCTATGCCAACTGTAGCACGTGTTATTAACAGTTGTGTGAAATTCTGAACAAGACCTGTTATAAAGGTTGCTATTGACCAAAGTGCAACACCCATAGCAATAATATATTTCCTTACCCATTTATCAGCAAGTATGCCAAGAGGTACAGAAAATGATGCATGAATTATCATGAACACAGTTCCTATTAAGCCAAGTTCAAAATCGCTCAATCCAAAATCAGCTTTTATGAAACTGAACAAAGGAAATACAATCTGCCTGTCAAAATAATTGATGAACTCAATTAATGTTAAAACAAGTAATATCTTCGAGGGAGACTCGATATTTTTCAAGCCGCTAGCGCCTCTTTACCTTATTAATATATTCTTGTTAATGAGAATATGTTTTAAGAAGCTCAACAAACAATCTAACACCATAGCCTGTTGCGCCTGCTGTATGGTATTCTTCAGTTGATTCACCTAGACTGAAAGCCACACTTGCAATATCAAGATGTGCCCACGGGTATTTATCCTGAACGAATTTCTTCAAGAATATTCCGCCCATAATTGTTCCGGCCTGCCTTGCTGGACCTGTATTTTTTATATCAGCAATTTCACTCTTCATCAGCTTATCGTATTCATCATATAACGGAAGCTCCCATACTCTTTCGTATGTCCTTTCACCAGCAGCAAATATCCTTTTAATTAGCTCTTTATCATTTCCCATAAGTCCTGCAAGTAAATGACCGAAACATATTATAGATGCGCCTGTTAGAGTACATATATCAATTACAGCTTTAGGTTTGTAGTTAGCGGCATAATCAAGCGCATCAGCAAGAATAAGTCTGCCTTCTGAATCTGTGTTATCAATTTCAATTGTTGTTCCTGAATAGCTCTTAATTACATCACCCGGTTTATATGCACCTGCATCAGGCATATTTTCTACAGCGGGAATAAGCCCAATCAGATTCAGTTTATACTTTAATCTTGCAACTGCTTCAAATGCTCCAACTACAGCCGCTGCTCCGCCCATATCCATCTTCATAGCATCCATACCGGCAGCAGGTTTTATCGAAATTCCGCCTGAATCGAATGTAACGCCTTTGCCAACAAGTACAATTGGCTTTTCTGATTTGTTTGAGCCGAAATACTGCAGAATTAAAAATCTTGGCGGGTTAATGCTTCCTTTACCTACATTCAATACTCCGCCCATGTTAAGCTGTGCAATTTTCTTTTCATCATATACTGTAACCTGGTAACCTGCTTTTATCGATGATTTCTTAACATACTCCGCAAATTTATCCGGTGTCATGAAGTTTGATGGCTCATTTTCAAGCTCTCTTGCAACTATGGCTGCATCGCATATAACTTTTGCATCTTTTACAGCTTCCTGAGCTTCGCGTGTATATTTGGGCGAATCAGTAAAGAATATTATTTCGTTAAATGGTACGAAATCATTTTTAGTGTAATACTTCTTTGGTGAGTACTGTGTTAAGAATACACCTTCGCAAATAGCCTGCATTATATCATAATGAGAAGCATTTGTTACGGTTTTAATATAAGCAAGGTCAGGTACTTCAAATCCAACCGAAGTAAACTTCATAGCATTAAGCTTTTTTGCTGCTGCTGCATAAGTTTTACGCAGCGACTCAAGTGTAACTTCCTTTGAGTTGCCAAGTCCGATAACTAATAAACGCTTGCTCCTGTTATCAGGTCCAAGGTATGAAAGTATTGTTGAATTTGCTTTCCCTTTAAAATCATTGGTCTCAATTAACGTATCAAGAATCCCTTTGAATAATGTATTAAGCCACTGCATCTTTGCCGGTGCATGGTCTTCAAAAGTTACCGATGAAACAACATCGGCTTTAATATCCTTGATCTTCTTTACTTCATACTTAATTTTCATTTATGTCTCCGCGTAAAATAGTTTTATGTTTTTAATTTATATTTTTATTTAATTATTTTATCTCTGTTGTGTTTATTGGTACTATTATTTTTTGTTTTTGATTCTATTTTTGCTTTTTGCCTTTTTATTTAAGAAATTTTTCCGCCTTCGCAGCAACTTCTCTTATCAAAATATCTACCTTCGCTCCCTCAACAAATGCGCCAGAAGCATTCTGATGTCCCCCGCCGCCAAATTCCTTTGCAAGGTCATTTGAGCGAATTTCTCCTTTTGAGCGGAAGCTTAGCTTTACACCGCGTTTTGTTTCGGTTATTACTATGCCTAAAATTACTGTCTCAAGACTCATTAAATGAGAGCTGAATCCCTCTATTGCATACTCATCAGTTTCGGTCTCCATAAAATCATTCTGCTGGACTATTGAATATGCAAGCCTGCCTTCATAAAGAAGTGTTATATTATTCAGAAACCTACCCAGTAAATGAAGCTTGCCAATAGTAGCTTTATTGTAAACTTCGGAGTAAATATTATATGGATTCAAACCATATTTAAGAAGTTCTGCTATTATTGTATGTGTTACTTCATCAGTCCGGTTAAACTTAAATGAACCGGTATCTGTCATTATGGCTGTGTATAATGCAGTTGCCATATCTTTGGAGATAATGCTCTTACTGTCTGTTGACTTTTCTATTTCTTTAAAGAACCTGTACAAAATCTCGCCTGTCGCGGGTGAATCTGTATCCATTATATATAGATCAAAATCTTTGGGGTTGAACCCCAGGTGATGATCTATCAGTATTTTCTTTGCATTGCTTGCCTGTATGTAAGGAGCCATGGTTCTGACCCGCTGGTATTCATTGGTATCTAAAATAAATATTACATCGGCATTTTCTATCTGACCCTTATGCTTCGCCTCATCAAATTGTTCTATGACCTTTTCCTTATCGAGGAATGTATAGTTATCAGGGGTAGGTGAATAGTTTAATATTTTGGCATTTTTGCCAAGAGATTTTAAATATAAATAAAGAGCAATCTCACTGCCAATTGAATCCCCATCGGGGTTAACGTGGCTTGTTAATATAAACTCTTGATTATTATTAATTAAACTAACAATATCCTTATTCATCAGGTCTAAAAAGTAATATAATTAAAAAATAAGGATTTAGCAATGATTTTTTATGATTAACTGCGAAAAAAAGAAATGAAAAATACTACTGCTACGGTTATCTTTTAATTTGAGGCAACTGGAATAAACTAGGAGTTGATGAATGGATTAAAACCGGATTGGTTTACAAGATAGAATTTATCATAATTCCATAATTTTGATAATAGTAACAATTAATCCTCAAATTACTTCCTTCACGAAGCGCTCAACTGAACACCTTTGCAGTCAAAATAAGTAGATGTATCATCATATTTTGCTTTCCACTTCCTGTTTGCTATCATTATCAGGTTTTCAACAACATCATCAACTTCGCGTTCTGTATTGAATATCCCAAACGATATCCTCACCGCTCCGCCGATATCAAATTTATCACCGTCTCGTATTCTTTGTACAATTTCTTCGGAATCATTCCTCCCAAGCAAAAAACTTAAATATGGATGCGCGCAAAATCTTCCGTTGCGTGTTGCAATTGCCGCTTCGTGATTTAATATATCAGCAACAAGACCGTTACCGATATCACCAATATTAAATGTTATAACCCCAAGCCTGTTATTTGCGGGAATATCACCAAGTAAATTAATATCAGGTACTTCTTTCAACCTGTCGAGTGCGTATTCTGTCAGTTCAATTTCATGCTGTCTCACATTATCAAGCCCAGCCTTGGTAAGAAAGTTGAGCGATTCAGCCAGCGCAATTGCTCCTGCAATGTTCGGAGTGCCGCCCTGGTGTCTCTCAGGAGAGCTTGCATAAATGTAATCATGCTCGCTTACAAATAATACCGTGCCACCGCCGGGAGTATAAGGCTCAACTCTATCCAGAACATCTCTTGGACCAAACAGGAAGGCAGAGCCAAATGGCGCGTATGCTTTATGTCCGGCTGCTGCTAAAAAATCAATATGCCCCGGGTCATTGTTAGGCTTAACATCTATTTGCTTGTGTGCTAATAGCTGAGCCGCATCAATAAGTATCCTCGCGCCATGTTTATGAGCAAGTTCCGCTATTTTGTGTATATCAGTAATAAATCCTGTAACATTAGATGCACCCGTAACTGCTACAAGTTTAACTTTGTTTGTCTTTAGCTTATGTTCCAGATCATTCATATCAAGAGATCCGTCTTTATTCACACCAAAATGCATTACTTCTCCTCTGTGCCTGTGCGGCAAATCATTGCTGTGATGCTCCATCATTGATACAAGCGTAATTCCATTGTAATCTTTCATTAGCCATGCTGTCATATCTAGCGCGCTTGTTGTATTTGCTGTCAGAACAATTGCATTATCGGGTTTACCGGCATTTATAAAATTAAATATCGTTTCATAAACCCTCTCAAACAGTTCAGTAGATATCATACTCAGATAATGCTTGCCGCGGTGTACATTTGAGTAATAGTTCTTTATGAAATCAATATATTTATTTAACACCGTACTGCATGGGTGTGTTGATGCGCCGTGATCGAGGTAGATCAGGTTTCTTGGTTCAGTGCTGCCGTAAACCTGGAAACATTTCTTGGTAATAGGGAACTCTTCCCTGATATATTCTATGTCTAGCATGATGGATTTTGGTATATGCTGTAATTATAATTATTATACTAAATTACGAATAACCAATTTCTATTGCAATGAAAACAATATTGTTAAGATAGCAATTCAATTGAGATAAAAAAGATTTGTCATTTCTGCGAAAGCAGGTCACGAAGTGCGTTTTTATATCTTTATACATTATTAGTAAATTTTGTATATTAACTGTAATGTTAATAGAAAATTATACTTGTTACCGAAATTCCATAATAATACCGTTATTATTTACCTAACCTTTATTTTCTTATTTAATTATATTTTACCTGCAAATGAAAATTTTATCAATAATTATACTTTTTTCTTTATCATGCAGCCTGTATTCACAGCAATACTGGTTAAGGGTAAATTCTCCAACCGGATATTCATTGAACAGATCGCATTTTGTTGATACAACCTTCGGCTGGGCAGCAGGTGATTCAGGCGCAATTGTTCATACATCAAACAGCGGCATAAACTGGGTGCTGCAAAACAGCGGTATAACTAATTTTGCAATAGATGATGTTTTCTTCATTAATAGAAATATTGGGTGGGCGATTTCCAATGATTATTTCTATGAAGGAACTATTATTTTGAGAACCACCAATGGCGGAATTAACTGGTCAAACTCAAGATTCCCCGATTCAACTCTTGTTTTTAATATAGTATATTTTCTTAACTCGCTCACCGGCTTTTTAAGCGGATACAGCGGCGTAATTTATAAAACTACAAATTCAGGTAGTAACTGGTTCAACTGTAATATTGATACTGCCTACTGCCCATATCTTTACCTTTTTCCCAAAAACAAATTTTACTTTGTAAATTCACAAATAGGTTTTGCCTGCGGGGGACAGATAGATATACAGGGTATGGTCTGGAAGACTTCAGACGGCGGACTTAACTGGAAAACGTATTGTGTTGCCTCAGAACCATTGTACGATATAAAAGCTCTTTCTGTAAATAAGATAATTTCTAGTGGCGGCGATTTTGAATATGGATTAAATACTGTTATATCCACCGATGGAGGAAATAACTGGATTTATGAACTCAATAATATTGCCGGCAGGGGGTCATCAATTGCATACAGAACACCTGCTGAAGTGTGGACTCCATTAAGCTTTGCTCAAACTTTTGCTGTAAATACCGATTCAGGTAATCTTGGCACTCAATGGCGCGAGGTAATTACTCCCGATAACACTATAGTCAATTCAACTGTTTTTATGTCGCCAACATTTGGCTGGTCTTTTGGCTCTGGTGGTTCAATTTTTAAATACAATACTGCAATTATTGGCATTAATAATGATAATGAAATTATCCCCGATGAATTTATTCTCCACCAAAATTTCCCGAATCCTTTTAACCCCGAAACTTCTATTGGTTATGTGCTTAACAGGGGCGGAATTGTAAAAGCTGAAATATTTAATATCCTGGGTGAAGCTCTTATTGTAGTGTTAGATAATTACCAGCCTGCCGGATATCATACTATTAGATGGAACGCCGTTGATAAGCCAAGCGGTATTTATTTCTGTAAGGTTACCTCATCTGGAATCAGTAAAACAATTAAAATGCTTCTTATTAAGTGATGCCATACTGCAATATTCTAAACAAAGGTATTATCATTCGTAGGTCAAAGGCATGCCTTTGACTAATTAAATCTGCGATAAACAAGGATATTCTTAATCAAATACATATTAAGATTCAATTATTAATGCTAAAACCAAAACTAAATATCGTTTACTTTGTAATTGTATTGTTAATGTCAGCTAATCTATTTTATGCACAAGATTACTGGCTTCATGTTCCTTCGCCAACATCAAGAATTTTGACTAAATGCTCTTTTGTTGATTCAGTTTTCGGCTGGGCTGCAGGTGATTCAGGTACTATAATCAATACTACTAACAGTGGGTCAAGCTGGAGCGTGCAAAATTCCGGAATTTCTGACTATTCTATAGATGATATTTTTTTCCTGAACCGAAGGCTTGGATGGGCTGTCTCTAACGATTATCTATTTAACGGAACATTTTTCCTTGCAACAACAAACGGGGGCAATAACTGGTCAACTACACGCTTCCCTGATACAACTGTAGTAATAGGAACAGTTTTCTTTAATGATTCTTTAAATGGCTTTGCATCAGGTTTCAGCGGTAAAATATTTAAAACTTCTAATGGTGGTATTAATTGGAATGAATGTTTTATTGATTCTGCCGGCTGTCCGTATCTGTATGGATTTCCTAAATACAGAATAAACTTTTTAAATTCAACTACTGGTTATGCTTGCGGCGGACACTATGATATTATCGGAATAGTATGGAAAACTACTAATACAGGAAATACATGGACTACTTATTGCATAACTCCTGAGCCGCTATTTGATGTTCAAATCATTAATTCAAATATGGTGATTGCAAGCGGAGGTGATTTTGAATTTGGCGCTATAACTACTACTACTTATAATGGTGGGGCTAACTGGAGCTATAATAATACAGGTCTATTTGGTGTTGGAAGAGATCTCGCTTTTAGGACACCAAGCGAAGTTTGGATGCCTCTTTCATTCGCTCAGTCATGGGCTGTAAATCTAGATTCTGGCAGTATTAACACTCCATGGATAAGTATTCCCGCGCCCGATAGTACTGCTGTTTATGCAGCACGGTTTAAATCTCCAACTTTCGGATTTGCTTTCGGTTCGTATGGCGCTATCTTAAAGTATAATGCATCTGTTATTGGAATTACACCGGGGAATACAAATACTCCTCGTTCTTATTTGCTTAGACAAAACTACCCGAATCCGTTTAATCCTTCAACAAATATCATTTACCAGCTTGCAAAACCCGAATTTGTTAAAATTACAATATATGATTTAACAGGTAAACAAATTAAAGTATTCATCGAAGGAAACCGTCCTGCAGGTTTTAACCGTTTTCGCTTTGATAATTTCGGACTTGCCTCAGGAGTCTATATCTATAAACTTGATGCAGGCAATTATACTGAATCTAAAAAAATGGTGTTAATTAAATAAAAAATTCAATTGTTTCCGCAGAGTCTCTGCGCCAACAGGAAAATGAACTTTTTGCGAGGAGCGAAGCGACGAAGCAATCTCCTGACTTCAATCGTTCCCGAAGTGTCTCTGCGCCAACAAGAAAATGAACTTTTTGCGAGGAGCGAAGCGACGAAGCAATCTCCTGACTTCAATCGTTGCTGCAGAGTCTCCGAGGTTATTGAAAACAAAAAAAATCTGCCCAATAACTGAGCAGATATTCTAAACCTTTAAACTTTTAAACTTTTTATCTTATTTCACCAACATCATTTTTCGGCTTTCTTTAAATCCCGCAGTTTCTATTGAATAAAAATATACTCCGCTTGGTTCATTTGAAGCTTCCCATTTGACTGAATACTTACCCGGACTTAACTGCTGCTCTGCAAGTACCTTTACAAGTCTGCCTGTGATATCATATATTCTAATACTTGTAAAACCTGATTTTATTATACTGAATTTAATGTTAGTTTCAGGGTTAAACGGATTTGGATAATTCTGCTCCAATGAATATGAATTCGGTACTTCATTGCCTATTTGCTGAATACCAATTGTTGTGTAATCTATAATCGCTGACCATACCTGGAATATTCCAGTTTGGTTGCTCATCCATACCGGATAAAGTTTACCATTGCCTGAAGTTAAGCCTATATTATCACCCATATTTCCAGCGAAGCCGGAAACAGCAGTAGGTCTGAAACGATTACTAGTTACTCTGTGGTCATTCCAGTTAAAACCTCCATCTGTTGAGCGTGATAGATATACATCAACTGAATCTACAGAATTTCTGCTGTCATAATAAATTATATTAACGCCCCCATTTTCATCAACTCTAATTGCCGGGAAGAACTGATTTCTTCCATTATTTAACGGGTCCTTGTTTACTCTGATGCCTGCTGACCATGAACTGCCGTTATCTGTTGAACGATGAATAACTATATCAGGATCATTACCTGCAGGAGCAAAAAATTTATTCGTTACAGCTATATAAATCCAGCCATTTCTTGCGCCACCGGTTTTATCAACATCAATTGTTGGAAAACTGTTTGCTCTTATTGTCCATGGTGTAAGCTGTGATGTCCTTATCCCGTTGATGTTTATTGCATTTTCTGTTACTGCCCAGTCAATTCCGCCATTTGTTGATTTTGCAAAACCTATATAATCTTCAGTAAAGGGTGAGCTTGGTATTGTTGAAGCCCATGCCACATAAACTGTTCCAGTTGGGCTAACGCCTATTGATGGTCCATAAGACCTGTTACCATTATGTGTATTATTAATTTGAATAAAACTCGACCAGCTAACACCTCCATTACTTGTATAAGAAAAAACTATTGGGTATGGTAGTACGAATCTTGTCCACGCAAGATATGTTCTTCCGTAAAATGGACTTGCAGGCGCGTCATCAGTTCCCGGAGCGCCTTTATCCTGGTCTCCTGTTAATATTGCGAAATTTGTTGACCAGCTTAATCCCTGGTTCGTTGAATAATTTGCAAACATTCCTGTAACTGCACCTCCCTGGTGAGTTAAAATAAATCTTCCGTCTTTATCTATTATCGGACCCGGGTCACCGCCGTGTCCACCATTTACAGGAGGACCTGTACAGGTATCATTTCCTCTCCACGAATTTCCACCATCAGTTGATACATAAACCCCCTCACTCCTGAAAGCTGTAGGGCTTATCGTATAAGCGCTTGCAAACAATATCTGCGGATTTAACGGGTGCCTCACAATAAAAGGCTCTATCTGGTTAGTAGCCGAAGGGTATATTCTATAATTTAAATACTGTGAATAAATCTCAGCTACTAATAGTGTAAATATAAAGAAGAATATTGTTAAATTTGTTTTCATTTACTTAATGTTTATATTTCGTGCATGTTAATCCGAAGGATTAATACTTGCCCGCCTTGCGAAGCATCCTTTGGATTGGCGTGGCTTCGTATTATATTTACAAATATACTTTCATTTATTAATAACAAGAAAGTTACAATAATAATCCCATTTAAAAAAATGGAAAATATAAATCAAAAGGAGGCAGTTTTTTCAATATCCATTACGCTCTTGTAGCGTAATTAGGTCAATACCTGCCTCCATTATTTAATTTATTGCCAGCCTATCTGAACATATAAGCCAGTGTTAATCCACCAAAGAAGTTACGTTTTGGACCTGCCTCATAAAATTCTTTCCTGTCGGAATTAATGTTAATATATGCTACATATTTCTTATCGGCAATGTTATTTAAACCACCATAAGCAACCAGCCTGAAATTTTTAAAGTTGCAGTCTATTCCAAACTGAGAGTTCACTAATGTATATGGATCGGTTTTAATGTTGAGTGTATTAGCATCATCAACAAACATACCTCCGACATATTGAATATTACTCTTAACGTACAGAGTATATTTTTTTGCAAATGTATGCTGATACATTAGCTCACCAGATAAAAACATATCCGGATTAGATGCCTCTTTATTGCCGCTGTAATTTGCATCAATCAGGTTGCCTATTGAATCAATACTGCCCGCAAGGTAAGAATCATATTTAAAGTGTTGGTATGTATAAGCGCCTTTAAAAGTTAATCCCTTTATCAGTTCTGAACTAACACCAACTTCAAGTCCGGTTCTGTTAGATGTTGCTGCATTCCTAAAATATACACTATTATCAACAATAAAGGGTACAATAACATCGTTTATTTTAGTCTTATAGAATGCTATTTCAAAGAATGTATTCTTGAAATATTTCTTTTTGAAATCTGCAATCTCACCTTTTATGCCAACTTCAAAGCTTGTTGATTTCTGTGCTTTCAAATCAGGATTTATCGTATGCTGACCGCCATCTGATGAGTAAATATGGTTATCAAGTTCATTCCCGGCAGGTGAATCAAAGCCAAAACCATAAGATGAGTACAAAGCTATATGAGGTGTCAGTTTAAAGCTTAAGGCTGCTTTTGGCGTAAAAGCTGTGAATTCTCTTGCTGTATCTCTGAAACCTGCAAGTTCATCTTTGAAATCATATAGAACTTTATCATACCTTCCGCTTACAAGCAATGAAAGTTTTTGTGGGATGATTTCAATCTGATTTAATGCATAAGCTCCAACGTTTGATATTACTTCGTTATTCAATCCTAGCAGGTCGTCGCCTTTTTGCCCGTTAAGATTATCAAATTCCCGTATTGGACCTTCCTGGTAAAACAAGTCTGTGCCAATTGTAAATTCATTTGTCCTTTGCTTTGATTTAACTTTACCGCCAAATGTATATTTGTTCACATACCTGAAAGTACCGCCTATACCATATCTTGTAAATATTCTGTATGTCCTTGATGTTCTGTCAAATGCTTTGATAGTTCCGTATGTTGTTGCTTCCAGGGTATGTTTCATGCTGCCTTTTTCAATGCTTGTAAGTAATGTTACGCCAATTCTTCCTTTTTTAGATATTCTTTTTTCATCTCTGCTAAGTGACCTCAAGTTAGCCATTGTATCGTTAAGGTTATAGTTTGCCAAGGTCAATGCTCCGGGAAGCTTGATTATTCCGTTTACATAATATCCATAAACGGATAACTTGGATTGTGCTGTAAAGTCAGTCTCAAATATACTGTTAAGCCTGTGTTGATATTCCTGTGAATGCTGCCTGTAACCCGTATAGTTCTGGTAGCTATAGGAAGTCATAAACCTGGAATTTTTACTGTTAACACCAAGCTTAAATCCGTTCTTCCTTAAGTTGTAAGAACCAAATTCATTATTTTGCTGAAAAAATGAGACCGGGAAAAATTTATCTGTCATAAAGTTGATAACACCCCCCGGGGCATTTGCATACAATGATGAAGAATATCCGCGCACTACTTCGATCCTTCCGATAGCATCAAAATCGATTGCTTCTATTCTTGTTTGTCCGTCTGGCTCTGATTCAGGTATCCCATCAAGCAATATTCTGACTCCCCGGATACCCGTATTTGAGCGGCTTCCGTAACCTCTTATAGTAATCCTTGTATCATGGTTTCCGTACCTTGGCTGAAGGAATAAACCGGGTACAGTTAATAATACATCTTGTACGCCAATTTTACGGCTGGTTATCCAGCTCGTCTGGTCTATTCTTATTACAGGATACGGTATATCTATAATTTTTTGCTCCGTCCTTGTACCAGTAATAACAATTTCATCAGTTTTGTATTCTGTGGTATCTGCATGGTCATCCTGTGCAAATATCCCGGCATTAATACATAACCCTAGTATTAATAAAGCAATAAACCTATATTTTATAAACATTAGATGTTCTCATTATTAGTTATTGTAGTATATTTCTTGCAGCGAAAATGGTTGCTACCTTTTAAAGCATAGTAATAATCAATTACTATTGCCTCAAATAGCAGAAAGATTGCATCTGTTATAGCGCATAGCAAAATATCTTCTCGTTCTCAAGAAAAAGAATTAACAGTTTCCGTTGCAAATAATTAAAAAAAGTTTAGTAAGTTATAAGGCAGGGGGAGCTTTATTCTTTGGAAAATCAATGACGTAATTTCCGGGGGTAATTAAATGTAATAGTCTAACCTCACCAACAACAGGAGGGTTAACTGTTAAGAAATCTAAATATGCAAAAGTATCTACTGTATTTGAGTTTGTCAGAATGCCTGCAAAAAATTTGAACTCGCCGCGTTCGCGGGCAATTTCTTTACTTAAATCAGCGCCTACTATAAAGTACGAAACAAATAATAGGAAGAGTATGGAATTCACTGTGCGTGAATTCTCTGAATTAAATGGGGAAGTTTTTATTTTCCCTATAATATTTTTAAAAAAATTAATCAATTACACAGTATTTAAAATATTTTCTCTTTCATCAAACAGCTTAACAAGCTCATCCATCAATCCGCTTGCTTTATCCACTGTAGTTTTAATTTCAATATTCGATCTTGAATTAGTCTCCATTTCTGTGCATGCTACTGATATTGCTTCAACATCATCAAACAGGTTTGCGTCAAATTCATACAATTGGTTAAGCTTTTCTTCTTTAACCTTTACTACATCAAATGCTCCGCTGTAGCCGCGTGCTGCTGATTTGAATTTCGCAACGCATAACTGTAGCTTCTTATCAAGCTTATCTATGCTGTCTGACTCAAAAAGTTTACCGCGCTGAGTTAAATTTAAAACTGTGTTTTTAAGTTTTACCTGGTTTGCATCAAGCCTTATTGCCAGGCTATTTCTTAATATTGTATCAAGCTCTCTTGAGTTATCCCTGTTTACATAACCGTTATAACCGGGAATGAACCTGGTTATTTTTTCCAGAAAGTTTTCCTTTGATTTTACAGCGTCAAGCTGAGATCCTAAATTTGACATATTCTTTAAAATTAATTTAAGTTTATGCAGAGCATCCTGCGGATTATTGAACAAAAATACAATTTCCTGCAATTAAATCAAATGTAATATAACATTGCATTATTGTTAAACTTCATGCAATTCAGAAACAAACAATTATTTTTTATTAATGTAATTCGTGTAAATTCGGGTAATTTGTGTTTGTCTTTTTATGCTTTTAATAATCAAATAAATACCAATCTTTTACGGAACTATAATAACTATAAACTGTTATATTTGTTACAATATGATGAATTTATTGAAAAATATTAACAAAATTTCCTTATCCATATTTATAGCAATTTCAGTTTTAACGCTCAATTTAAGCGGTTTAATGCAATGCACTTCATTAACTATGAGTGACGACTGCCGTCATATTACGAAACAGGTTAAACCTTGCTGTCTTAAGAATATGAAAATTACCTTTGCTGAAAGAATTTCAGAACACTGCGGATGCACTTTGGAAGAAAGCCAGCAGCCTAACGATCTTTACAGCAATCTTAAAAATTCAAACTCATCATTAAACTCAAGATCTGTATCATATAACTCAACAATTGAAACAGGTTACCATCCTGAATTAATAAATAAAATTACTGCTATTTACTCTCCTCCATTAAAATATTATCAAGATTCCTTTCTAACCAATCTTTCATTAAGAATTTAGTCTATCTTGGTATTATCAGCATTTTGAATTAACAATTTGTTTAAACTTAAAATTTAATATTATAATGAAATCAAAATTTATAGTAACATCAATATTCATAGCTTTATTTGTATTGATAACATCATCATCTTTCAGCCAGGAAAAAGAATGCTGCAAGGATAAATCATCAAGCCATTGCGGCGATATGAAATCAAGCGATGATACAAAAAATATGGAAGGTAAATGCTGCGATAAATCGGGGAATGCAGGCGGAGACTCTACAGTATTAACAGGATTGACTTGTCCCGTTTCAAATGAAGCAATTGGCGAAGGTCAGGGAGTTAAATTTGATTACTACGGCAAGACTTATACATTCTGCTGCGAAGGCTGTGAAAAAAAGTTCAAAAAAGAACCGATGAACTATATCAAGGAAGAATTGACCTGCCCGGTTATGGGTGAAAAAATTGAATCAAAAGATGTTTTTGTTATGCACAACGGCACAAAATATTATTTTTGCTGCAAACCTTGCATAAAGAAATTTGAGAACGATCCTGAAAAATATATGAAGGGTCCGCAAAAATAATTTATCAAAATAGAATTTAATTTTAATAAAATCCCGCTAAAAAAAGCGGGATTTTTTATGCTCCATTTCATTTTTCAAGGGGTGTCGGGACTTTCAACCTTATAGTATATGCTCAAACAAATAGAACTACCCGCTGGATGCCGTGCCTACACCCGGCTCAGACGTGGCGCAATCTGGCGTGGCTTCGCATATACCGATGTTATTAAATAGTTTAAGCCGTATGTTGTTTTTATAAGTTGTGTTTATCATCGTGTAGAAGTTACATCTCGATATCGTACTATTGATAATCTTGAAGTAAAAATGGATGTAATGTTTTATAGTGAAATTATTAACTGCACAAACAGTAAAGCTACCCGTTTCTATGCAGAATAATAGTTTATTATTTATTATATTGGCACACCCTGTAACACTATGCTATAACATTTAGGCTATAGACTTTGGCTCGTAGATTCAATTTAGAATTAAATGGTTTTTAGCCTCAAATATAATATATAGGAGTGTAGTTATGAAAAAATTATTTTTATTGTTGTATATTACACACATCAATTCTGCAATCTTATATACTCAATGGGTAGAACAATCTTCAGGAGTATCAACTTCATTAAACGCTGTTTATTCTCCAGCTCCGCCTGCATTTAATAATGGATGGATATGCGGAAATAACGGTGTTGTGTTAACAACAACAAATTCAGGAAATATTTGGACTAATGTTTCATCAAATATCCCAACAACTGTTGATCTTTTTAATATTTATGCGGTTTCATATCAAACAGCTTTTGTTTCAGGAAAAAATGCAAGCGGTACTTCATTTATTTATTGGAACCGGATAGAATATAAAATTAATTAGTGAAATTCGAGAAATTCGTGGTTAAATCTTTTGATTCTAAAATATCCTTTTTTCATATCGGAATTATTTCCCACCCTTCTCCTGTTGCACATTTTACCTTGTTTACACATAGATTTGTAATTATAATTACTTTATTGAATAATTTAAGAAAATATATAACCCCGTTAATACTTGTAATTGCGTTATTCGCAATTAACGGGTCGGAATTCATGCATCACCATGATTACTCTGATTTCACTAAACAGGATGATTCCGGAAGTGCTGCTCACAAATGCCAGGCATGTATTTTCAATAATCTGCTTCGCTCTACATTAACTGTAGATACCTTCGTCTTTATTCCGCTTGCAGTAACTTATTCTCCGGTAACTAAACAGCTTGATTCCGTTCCCCAAACCGATGGTATCGAATCATCACTCGGCAGAGCCCCGCCTCAGCTTTCTCATATCTGATCCAAATTAATTAACTGCTTTTAATAATTCTTGCTCTCAGGTATTTATATCTGAAATGCAATTAATAATTTCTATATGAGAAAATCACTCAATAATATATTATTGATTTTTCTTGCAATGTTCTGTATTCTTGTTTATGCCAGGTGGAATAATACCAATGCGCAAACATCAATTTCGCCGTATAACAACTTATCCGGTATAGTAACTGATATTAATAACAAGCCGCTTGAATATGTCTCTGTTGTTGTAACAAATTTAGGTTTAACATCTTCAACTGATTCAAAAGGTGAGTTTAAATTTTCCGGTATCTCGCAGGGTGAATATTTGCTTACTTTCAAGCTAAGCGGCTACGCTGCAAGGACATTTAATGTCAAAGTAATCAATAAAGATACTCTTATAAGCATTTCTCTCGAAGAAAGTCTCATCGAAACTCCCGTTATAGATGTAACAGGCTCATTCAATTCCATGGATATTTCAAAAAGTACATTTTCTATCACGGAACTATCTAACCCCTTACTTAGAAGATCAAAAAAACAGAATCTTGCTGAAACTATTCAGAACATTCCGGGTATCAATAACCTATCAACCGGAAGCGGAATTGGTAAACCTGTTATCCGCGGTTTGACCTCACAGAGCGTGCTTGTAATACACGATGGCGTTAAGCAGGAATCGCAAAGCTGGGGCGATGAACACGGACCAGAGATCAGCCTGTTCGATCTTGATAGAATCGAAATTCTGCGCGGTCCCGCTAGCCTTCTATATGGCTCAGATGGTATCGGCGGTGTAATTAACGTTATCAGCAAGCCACTTGAATTTTCATCAAAGAAAAAGCCCGTTTACTACGGCAGCTTTGTTGGCGGGGGATTCACAGGCGATAACCAGTATTTTGGCAACACTACATTAGGGTTCGGACTCCAAAACTTCGGACTCAAAGGTCATTTTGGTTATCGTAAATCAGGTGATGTTAAAACTCCAAATGGAACTTTTACTGTAAATACAATTGATGGAACACGTTCTATTGTTGGCGGAACCCTTTTCAACAGCGGTTCCAAGGAACTTGAAGGCGGAGCTAATCTATGTTTAAACAAAAAGTTCGGTATGATAAGCCTTGGCTTTGAAACTTTCGACCGCGAACTACAAATTCACGAAGACCCGCTTGAAGCGCCCGATGCTACCCCCAATCAGAAAGTAATTACAAACCAATTTTCTCTTGAAAGTAATTTTAATTTATCGCAAAAGCTAAAACTTGAACCTGTTTTATCTTACCAAATGCAAACCCGTAAGGAATTTGAATCAATTGAAGATAAAGTTGCAGGTACCCAAGCCCTTCATCTTGACCTTAAAACCTTTAATGGTGCATTAAAATTTCATCATGAATTAAGATCAAATATTGCAGGAACAATCGGAGCATCTTTCACAACACAGGATAACAAAACACTTGCCGAAGAAAAACTTATCCCAAACTATAATGCAAATACAATTGGAGTGTTTGTAATGGAAAAACTTGACCTGAGGAAAATAACTTTTTCTGTAGGTGTAAGGTTTGATACAAAAAAACTTAACATTGAGTCAACAGTATTTGAAACTGATTCTCTTGGTAATCCGGTAAGAACACTAAATCCGCAGTCTCTTACATTTAATTCTGTTACAGGTTCATTGGGTTTTGTTTACTCACCTCTAAATTACATCAACATTTTTGCAAATGTTGGCAGGGGATGGAGGCCGCCATCAGAATTCGAGCTTTTTGTAGATGGTGAGCATGAAGGAACAGGTAGATACGAGCTAGGAATAAAAACTTTTGACCCGCTTGCTGAAGCCAAGCCTGAAGAATCAATTAATCTTGATCTTGGTATAAGGTTGAATTACAAACAGCTCAATATTCAACTTTCAGCTTTCAGGAATATGGTTGATAATTTCATATACCCGCAAATTACAGGTGATTCTATCAGCGGACTACCTCTATTCAACATTACACAAAATAAAAGTACCTTCTATGGATATGAATACAGCATACAATTTCAGCCGGCTAAATGGGTAGTGATTGCAGCAAGCGGTGATTACGTTCATACAGTGAACAACGCTACAGATTTCCCGCTGCCATTCACACCTTCAATGAAAAATATAGTTGAGATGAAGCTGCAAAAACAAAAGCTTGGTAAGCTGATGAATCCCTATATTAAACTTGGAGCAAAAATTGTATCAGCCCAAAATAACACAGATATCCTCGAATCAAAAACTGATGGCTACACTTTACTTAATGCCGGCATAGGCTTTGATATCGCTTTCGCAAAGTCTGTCGCTTCGCTGGATATATCAATTGATAACCTTGCAGATACTAAATATGTCGCTCATTTAAGCCGCTACAAAGGCTACGCCATGAATCCCGGTAGAAGCTTTAATGTTCAGTTAAGCCTGCCGTTTAAGTTATAGACCCTCCATTAAAGTCCCCCTTATAAAGGGGGATTTAGGGGGATTTGGAATCCTGAATTACAAAAGATATTCATAACCCGGATAACAGCAATGTTAGCCGGGTTTTTTTGTTTTCGCCTTGCTTTGCCATACTCGCCTGCTTACTGAGTTCAGCGAAGCCTGCCTTGCCGAGTGGAACGAGGAAAGGTCATACCTTCTTTCCAGGCTATAACTCAGAAGGTCTTCTGGGGCATAGCCAAAGATAACGCACAAAAAATCAATCCCCCTTTTGATTTTGAAAGGGTGGAGCAGGGGCGGTAATTTTCATATTGCCGCAATTGATCTTTGTGATAAATCTAACATAAATTATAAATGGGGGTTTGGCTTTTGATTTTCAATTAAGGGTATCTCTAAAAAATTGGAAAATAAATTTCTTTCAAAGCCCGTAAGAAATCACAAAGTTCATAAAGTATTAAATTTACCGTCTTTGCGAACTTGGCGGTTTTATTTCTTTGCTTTCTTCGCATGAAACATTGAGTTTTTAGAGATGCCCTTAATCTATATGTGATAGTTGTTGGTGCTATGCCTTGCTGTGTGGAACGCCTTCCCCTGACTTACTCCACGAAGTAAATAGAAGTTTAGACTTACTTCACGAAGTAAATAGAAGTCCTGACTTACTCCACGAAGTGGAGGAAGTTGACTGCTCCCGCAGTTCGCTTTTTGAAAGCCTGACTTTCGCTTTTTGAAAGTTTTGCGGTTTTAATCTTCTTTCGTGTAATTCGAGAAATTCTTGGTTAAAGGCTTTTGTTTTTTTGTTTTCATAGCAATTTACCCCATTACTCCATGAGATTGCTTCGGCAAAAAGCGCCTCGCAAAAATTTCACCCCGTTGTTGGTGCCCCGCCTTGCTGTGTGGAACGCCTGCCCCTGACTTACTCCACGAAGTAAATAGAAGTCCTGACTTACTCCACGAAGCGCCTACCCCTGACTTACTCCACGAAGTAAATAGAAGTCATGACTTACTTCACGAAGTAAATAGAAGTCCTGACTTACTCCACGAAGTAAATAGAAGTCCTGACTTACTCCACGAAGTAAATAGAAGTCCTGACTTACTCCACGAAG
>JAYTUN010000088.1:0-7235 GCA_043744495.1 Ignavibacteria bacterium | reverse complement strand
TTTTTTTACATAACTCACCTTACGCAAAAGTCCGAAAGAGTAAAATTATTATAGGGCATCTCTAAAAACTCAGTTCGGTGACTAAAGTCCATAAGGTGTACGGGAATTTTTTAACCCCACCTTTAATGGTGGGATTTTTATCCGCAGAATGTTTTGTATGAACTTTGCGGGGCAACAGAGGAAGCGATAAGGAAAGTTGGTGGTGCGTGAAGTAAAACCTTCCTCCGCCAAGGCGTTTTAAGGCATGCCCCCATCTAATATTTACGAAAGAATCGGTAGCGTCCGAACTCTGTTCGGAAATAGGGTTATCAAAAGAAGAGCAAGGCGAAAAACCCCCGACAAAGTATAATATGACCGCCCGGAGGTCGTCTCTACAAATAATAGGGGTAATTAATTGAAATCTTTTGCTTTTCTTGGTGGCTTGGTGTCTTTGTGGCAGTTTTTTGTTTTGCTTTTTTCAAAGTTAAAAATTTTACGAAAGCAAATGCAGCACCTTTTACCGCCAGATAGTCTGTTTGCTATATCCGCAGATCTATGACTCTTCGGGTCAAAGACTCGTAGAGATGCCTCGTATAAGACTACCTAACTAAAGTCCTAAAGGTTTTCATCCTATCCCAAATTCATTGCGCAATCTAAAGACTTTCAGTTTCATTTCAATATCTTTTTCCATTAAGGTATAGCCTGAAGAATGCTTTTCATTGCTGAGAACATGTGTCAATATGTTCTGACCGCAATTGCTGCCAATAAGATTTTCATCCGGCTCGCCAATGCTTACTATTGTTTCATACCCGCATTTCTTAAAATCTAAAACTAATTCAGATGAATTGCCTTCTGCGGTTTGGGTTAAATATGATGTTAGATTTTCCTTTTGAGAATTATAAGTTGGGTTCAATGGAGTTATCTTTATAAGATATTTTTCCGGGTCAAAATACTTAAGCAGTTTTTGAGGAAGAATGGGATATTCGTTTGATGCTGCGAAATTCAATGTAATTTTTCTATCTCCTTTGATGAAAAACTTCTCACCAAATTCACTTATTTTTTTGAAATCCCATTTTTTAACAGGGATAAGTTCATTACGTAATTTTTCATCAGTTGTATGAATTGAAAATTGCATCTGGAAATTAGTTTTATTGAACCTGGAGTGTTTGATCCGCAACAGTTCATCAAAAAATTTATCAGCGCCATTAGGCGCTATTGTTGATATTGAAGGCATAAATCCAGGCGCATCGAAGTATAGATCAAATTCTTCAATAACTTCAAGTACATTCATATTAAAAGCTGGCTCTCCCATCCTTGCAAACTGGATCTTAAGCTGCTTTGAGGGTATTTTTCTATCAGTATACCGGCGTGTGACCATATTATCTATCTGCCAGAATATCCCATCTTTGCTTATCCTGCCATGGTAATATGACCCCGCATCACATATTTTACAATCAACCGGGCAACCTAATAAGGTAGATACAATCAATACCCACTTTTCTTCCCTGGTTTTTGGCGGCTGAAGAGACTCAACAAACTCGATAAGATCACCCTCGGAAGTTTGCGCAATATAGACTACAGCAAGTTCATCCCTGCCTGTTGAAGAAATAATTTTCAAATATTACCTCTTTTCATTTATTACTTCTTTTCATTTATTACTTCTTTTCTTTTCATAGATCTGCATTGCTGCTTTTATACCGTCACCTGTTGCAATTGCTGTTTGCCGGTATTGAGAATTAGCAGCATCACCAATAAAGTAAAGCTTCCCCAATTTACTTAACAATTTTATCTTCTTTTTCAATTCATCATTTACAAAATCAATATCTGCCACTCTGCCAATCGCAAAAACCAGGTAATCAGCAATTACTGAGCAATTACCTGATTTTGTTTTGAACTTAATACTTAGTTTATCCTTACCAAATCTTTCTGCCTGATTGAAAACAGCATTTTTTATATATGTGAAACTTTTCAATTTACCTGCTCTATCAAACAACAAAGGTAAGCATTTCGGCATATTGGAGCGATTAAGAATTGTTACTTCATTCCTTATCCCAAGATTCAGGGAATAATCAAATGCAAGGTCACCCGCTCCGGCAATTACAAATTTTTTGTTCTTTATATCAGTTAAACCTGAAATTCCGTAAGATATTGAATTAGAAAGAGATGGCTTAATATCAAAATCCTTTAATAATTTTGGTTTAGTGCCTGAAGCTATAACAAGAAATTCTGATTTAAAAAGTTTTTTTTCCGTTATTACCTCAAAATAGTCTTTGTAATACTTTATATCCAGAACTTCCTTATGCAGGCAGGATAACCCTTGAGATATGAATTGTTCATCTAATTTTTTTACAAGTTTTTTACCATTAATACCACCTGGAAAGCCCGGGTAATTTTCTAAAAGGTTGGCATATAAAAGCTCGCCCCCGAAATTATTTTTTTCTATTACAAGTGGAACTATGCCGCATCTTTTCAATTGAATTGCACAACTTATCCCGGCTGGTCCACCGCCTATAATTATTACGTCTTCAGTTTTACTCTTTTTCAAAATAGTCTAAGATTTCTTTAGTTCTTGTAATAACAGCAAATCCATGTGCCAGGTTATACATAGAAGATAAATGAAATCGTTTATTGTAACTGGCGGTGCAATCAATAGGCATGATTACCTCAAAACCCCTGACAAAAGCGGATCGGGCGGTTGACTCACAGCATAGGTGTGTCATTAAACCGCAGATAATTATAGTTCTGCAATCCGCATATCTTAAAATTGATTCCAAATTAGTATTATAAAATGCATCATACTGCGATTTTACTATTACTGCGGAACATTCTAAGGAAATTTTCGGAGAAATACAGCTTAAAGGATTGCTTAATTTAATAAGCTCTTTCCATTGGTATTTCATTTGACCTGCATTATCAGGTGTATTAATATGCTTCGTAAAAATTACCGGCAAGTTTTTCTTCCTGAATGTATGAATTAGATTGTTTATGTTTTGCAAAATTGGAGGAGAAGATGGAACATAAGCATGTGAAGCCGGATTAAGGAAATACTCCTGCATATCAAGTACCAACAATGCGCTATTACTTATTTTATTAATGACATGATCGAGTCCTTTACGGCAATGAATTTCTTCAAGCATTCCTACAGATTCACTATCCAGGGTTTCAGTTGTAAAGTATATTTCTTTCATTGATTATATAGACTCAACCTTTAAACTGTACTTTTTTAAATGATTCAAACAATTGCTTAACTTTATTTCTCTGGTATTTCCCTGTTGAAGTGACAGGAATAGAATCAGAAAATATTACAGTTTTAGGTGACTTATAAAAAGGCAGCTTACTTCTGCAATGTTTTAAAATAGATTTTTTAAGCTCTTCGGATCCTTCAAAACCATCCTTTAGCAAAATTAAAGCGCCGACTTCTTCGCCATACCAATCATTATCAAAACCAACTGCGATGCCTGATTTTACTTCGGGAATACCCATTAATACTTCGTCAATTTCAAGCGGGGCTATGTTTACACCTCCGCGAATGATAAGCTCTTTAAGCCTGCCTGTGATGAAGAAATATTTATTGCCATTTACATCGTTGATATAGAAGCCTTCATCTCCGCTTCGGAACCAGCCAAATTCAAATGTTTTATCATTGGCATCCGGATTTTCATCATAATACTTCATCACATTATGTCCGCGTATCACTATCTCTCCTTTTGTATTTTCGGGGAGTGACTGCCCCTGTTTATTATGGATTTCCATTTCATTCGGCTCAATTGCTATTCCTATTGAGGGGAATCCATAATGGTGAAGCCATTTCTTATGGTCACGTTCGCCAAGATCTGTTGGCATAAAACATGAATAGCATGTAGTTTCCGAAAGTCCATACCCATGAACAATTTTCAAACCGAACATTTTTTCAAACTTAGCGGCAAGCTCGCACGTAAGCGGACCCGCACCGCAAATGATATGGCGGAAACTGTTTAAAGACCTCTCCCCCGACCCCTCTCCTAAAAGGAGAGGGGTGAGGTTTTTCTTAAATTCGTCATTTGATTCATAATCGTGACATAGAAACTGAAGCAATGTCGGAACAACGCTTACTATATTTACTTTTTCATCAGCAATAACTTTAAAAAACCTATCAGTATGGAATTTTTGATTTAATACCATAGAACCACCTGCAAACAATGATGTCATAATAGTAACTACAGTACCATTAACATGATGAATTGGCAGCACACACATCATAACACAGCCTTTTTCAATCTTATGCCACTTTGAAATTCCCTCAGCATCAGCCATTAGGTTATATTGAGTCAGCACAACACCTTTTGGCAATCCGGTAGTGCCGGAAGTATAAACAATTAGTGCTTCAGTTTCCTGGTTAACCGAATCGTCAGGTTCAAAAACGGCTGAGAGTTTTTCGATTTCAGTTTCATATATGACAAGGTCTTCAGCAACTATATCATTTTCAACTCCATGAATTACAGACTGGATTGAAAGTTCAGTTAAAACTTTAGAAAATTTATTATAATAATCCTGTTTAATAAAGGCAAGCTTACAATTAGAACTCTTAAGTATATAATCGATCCTTTCCGGCTCTTCGCTTACATTAATCGGCACAACCGTTCCCCCAATAGCCCATGCAGCAAAATACTGAATTACTGTATTTATGTGATTATGCGATATTGTTGCAATTCTATCACATGGTAATATCCCTTTACTCTTCAATAAGTTCGCAGTCTGGAAGACCCTATCTATGAATTCTTTATAATTAAATGTTATTTTATCGGACTTATCAGGGTAAAATGTTATATATATGTCTTCAGGCTGCAAATGAGCACGGTATTGCAGTAATTCAAAAATATTCCGGTATTTAACAAGGTATTTAGCTGGTTCAATGCCATTTACATAATGAGCTTTATGTATGTTTTGCCGAGTAGTTTCTGAAAGTATCATATATAATGCAAAAATAGTTTATATCCGTAAAACAAAAAAGGACTATTGTAATAGTCCTTATATAGAAATAGTTAAATTTATGAGATTGCTTCGTCGCTTCGCTCCTCGCAAAAAATCTTTTGCAAAAGCTTTTTAAACTCTTTCAGACATATTTCAAATCTTTTTCCACAAACTTTAAATACTTCAGTTTGATAGCTTTTTTGGAAACAAGATCAACTTTTTCGCCAAGTATAGCTTCTAATTCATCAGCAAGGCTTACAAATTCCAGACCGATGGGTTCAGAAAACTCAACTAGAATATCAACATCACTTCCTTCTTTTTGTTCATTCCTGGTATATGAGCCAAAAACTCCAATTTTATCAATTTTGTATTTATTGACAAGAGATGGTCTGGAATTTTTTAGCTTATTTATAACATCAGTAATATTTGACATTTTAGTTAAATTTGTTGAATATATAAGTAAATATATTGCTTTCTTAAAAAACAAAAAAGGCTGTTTTTAAACAGCCTTTCAATCTGAAATCATAAATCCGCATTCCGCAAACTATTTACTCAATCTCAGCTTCGTGGCCTTCTTCATTCCATGTATATGGATAGTTGGGTATATCATAAGGCTTGGCATGTTCTGTCAATTTTAGCGGATGGAAAGTATCAAGCATTACGGCAAGCTCAAGGGTTTCTTTTTTGCCAATTGAAGCCTCAGCAGTTCCGGGATGCGGTCCGTGCGGTATGCCGCCGGGATGGAGTGTGAATGAAGCCAGGTCAACCCCCTTGCGCGACATGAAATTACCTTCAACATAATACAGCACTTCATCGCTATCAATATTACTGTGGTTGTATGGCGCGGGAATCGCATCAGGGTGATAATCAAACAGCCTAGGGCAGAATGAACAAATAACATAATTTCGCCCTTCAAAGGTCTGGTGTACAGGCGGCGGCTGATGAATTTTGCCTGTGATAGGCATGAAATCGTTAATATTAAATATCCACGGGTAGAAATATCCGTCCCAGCCAACAACATCCCACGGGTGATCTTCAAAAATATAATGATGCAGCTTATTGAATTTTTTTATCTTTACAAGAAACTCGCCTTTTTCAGCGATCGTTAAAAGTTTTTCGGGAACCCTGAAATCACGCTCACAAAATGGAGAGTGTTCAAGATATTGACCGGAAGTATTTTTATATCTTGCCGGAGTGTAAACCGGACTTTTGGATTCGATCACAAGAAATTTAGTCTTTTCACTTTTGGTAATAATTTTATATATCACACCTCTTGGTATTACGATATAATCACCGTCATGGTAATCCAAAGTGCCGTATTGTGATTCAAGTATTCCACTGCCGTAATGGATAAAGATCACTTCATCACCTTCACTATTTTTGTAAAAGTAATCCATTTGTTTATCTGGATTAGAGATACCCATAGAAACATCATTATTGAACATCATCACCTTACGACCTGAAACAGGGTCACCTTCAGATTTAGCATCAAGAGTTCTGATGTGATAATGCCTTAATGAACCCTCATCCCACTCTTTATAGCCAATATCTTCAATCTTAGTAATTTTTTTAACCTTGGTAGGCGGATTTATATGGTATAATATAGAAGATATACCAGAAAACCCTTCAGTACCAATCACCTGCTCTTTATATAGTGAGCCATCGGGCTGTTTGAACTGTACATGCCGTTTCTGCGGGATCTTTCCTAATTTATGGTAATATGACATTAAATAATCAATTTAAATTTATAAATATAGCATTTATGCTAAGATTTTATTAGCTTTTTTAATATGTTTAACAGGTTTATTTAACAATGAAGCTATTTCAATTTCATAATTATACAAAGAATCAATCGATATTTTCTTGGAAGCATTTAGAAATTCAATTCCTATTATCCCGCCATCCTTAGAAGTATCAACATTTATATAATCCGAAAGCTCGATAACACCGTCCGGTTTTTTTTCGATAATTCAATATATGCCGCATCAGCTTCTTTATCATAATATATTTTCATTTCAAAATTCCATATTGAATAAATCTGTTATCTGTATTTTGTTAATTGTTCATTGCTAATTGTTCATTGCTAATTGTTCATTGTTATAGCGTGCCTCTAACTGCCTGCTCTCTTTCAATAGCTTCGAACAAGGCTTTGAAGTTACCCTTGCCAAACGATTTTGCGCCTTTGCGCTGAATTATTTCAAAGAAAACTGTCGGTCTGTCTTCAATTGGCTTACTGAAAAGCTGGAGCAGGTAACCATCGTCATCTCTATCAACTAAAATTCCGTGTTTGGCAAGCTCATCCATAT
>JAYTUN010000087.1:0-7349 GCA_043744495.1 Ignavibacteria bacterium | reverse complement strand
ATTCCTTATTTCGTCAAGCTCTTCTAAGAATGCCTCATCAATGCTTTGAAATGCGCTGCCATGCATACCTTTTTGAACAGCTTTGCCTTTTGGCTTGGGCATTTGAGCCGAATACTTTTCAATTGAACCCGATTCAACAGCTTCACGTGAAAAAAGATAATAGATCTCTGAAAATTTATCCTTGTTTGTATATTCACTGTATTGAAAGTTTTTTACTTTGCAGTTTAGTGAAGTTTTTATATTTGGCTTATAGCGTGAGTCAATTATATGCAGTTCTTCAAAATCTGTAAGCACAACAAGCGGGGTCTGGGCATTCCACCCGTAACGTATAGCCTGAAAGTAATCATTTGCATTGGCTAAAGAGCGCGAGGGCTTTTTGGCTTCAACATAAAACTTTGGGTCTCTGTAATTTGGCTTTAGGAAGAATGCATAATCAGCTCTTTTCTGCGCGTCTTTATCACGGACAATTCTTTCAACTTTTACTTCCTGTTCATAAGGATTTTTCTGTTCAGTGTGGCTTACATCCCACCCAAGAGCAATGAAAAATTTATCAATGAAATCAAGCCTTGCCTGCGATTCAGAATAATCCTGCGCAAGGTAGTGGCGTTCATTAGCTTTGAAGTCCTCTACAAGTTTTTCTATCGTGTTATAAGCAGATTCAAGGGACATAGGTTATAGTCCTTATAGTTAAGTTAAAAGAATATTTCCCAAATTTAGTAATTTTGTGTAACTTATGCAAGCATCCTTCGGATAAAAGGATAAATTATTCACAGAATGCGTGCCTGGCTGAGGAGTGGAAGCAATCCCATCTTATCCTCTTTGCGAGCAAAGCGAAGCAATCCCATCAATTTACCCATTACTCCATAAGATTGCTTCGGCAAAAAGCGCCTCGCAAAAAGTTATTCTTTGCGAGCCGACCTGTCTTACTAAGCTTTAGCTTAGGAAGAAGGCGCGTGCCTGGCTGTGGAGTGGAAGCAATCCCATCTTATCCTCTTTGCGAGCAAAGCGCCTGACTGCCGAAGGCACGTAAGCAATCCCATCAATTTACCCATTACTCCATAAGATTGCTTCGGCAAAAAGCGCAGAGGGTAAAAACAACTTTCAAACTTTCTACTTTATGAACTTTACTGTTGTATCATTCCCAATTTGTAGTTTTGGCATAGTCCCTGCCTGCCGCAGTGTCTGTTGCAGAAGGACTCTGCGAAAATAGAGATTGAGCAGCAGAGTCCCACAAAGCGGGAGACACTGCTGGAACTGTAAAATTATTATTTTCAAATCCCCATCTTTGATTTTCGTAAATTTAGATTTAAAGAATAATTGAAGCATAAAGAAAATTAGAGCAATCTTCCCCCTTATAAGGGGGATTATGAGCTTCAATATTCTAATAGCCTCAATTAATCTTATAACTTTATTATGCAATAATCACAGATGGGGATTTGGCTATTTACACTTTTTATTGTGATGCCTGCCTGTCAATGGTGCCTGTTGCAGGAGGACTCTGCGAAAATAGAGATTGAGCAGCAGAGTCCCACAAAGCGGGAGACACTGCTGGAACTGTAGAATTGCAACAATTTTCAGGAGATGAAAACTTTAAAATATAAATCCCCCTTTTGGTTTTCCTGACTGCCTCTGGCAGTTGTAAAGGGGGGAGAAAAATCTTGAATTTTCGTTAATCTAAAATTATTCCTAAAGCCTAATCACTCGTAAATCTTAGACGGGGGTTCCTGTTTTTGCTTCTTCGCTTCTTCCACAACAACCCCCATCGGTAATTTACCTATCCCAGAGATTATGTTAAATCTACAACTAATTCAATCCTGTAAATCGTATTCCCACCTTCAAAAAAGCGAAGGGGGGACGAAAAGCTGCTTTATAAAAATCCCCCCTTCGCCTTCCTGTGCTTTTTACAGTCCCCAGTTTATCCTGCTTTAGCAGGACGTTCTGCTTAGCGCGATAAGACGGGGTGTGTGATAATGTGTTGTGCAACAGACACCTATGGCGTGGGTGAAGGCTTCCTGACTGCCCCTGCAGTTTGCTTTGCGTCCCCTGACTTCCTGACTTCAGATGTTTGGCTTTTGATTTTCTTTGAGTCTTAGAGTCTTCGTGGCAGTCTTTTGCTTTTGCTTTGCGTTTTGCGTCCCCGACTTCCTGACTGCTTTTTATGACCCCTCCCCAACCCTCCCCGAAGGGGAGGGAGTGACTCCCCCGTTGTTGGCTACGCCTTGCTGTGCTTGCGAAGAAAGGCATTTGACTTATCTATTTAGTCGGTGATTAAATAGGAAGCCATGCCTTGAAGAACGAAGTGAAGAAAGGTTGCCACGCCTTGAAGAACGAAGTGCCTGCCCCTGACTTACTCCACGAAGTATATAGAAGTCCTGACTTACTCCACGAAGTGGAGGAAGTTCCACATTGAAGGGATAACTTTTTCTCTTGCGTATGCCATTAACATATATTATATTAGCAACTGTATGTAATAAGCATATTTCCTTTAATTAAACTATTAATAGCTATGCCTAAACCTTTCAACAAATCTTTACACGATGATATAAGTTTATTAAAAAGCGCTAAATCAGGCACTAACTCTCCTGAATACCAAAAGTTATTTAGTGCAATCATGGAAAAGCATAAATTATCACGCTCTACCATATACGAAGAACTTACTAAGGAAATTCCGGGGATATACAGGACAAAAAGTATGACTGTGCCCATAGAGAAGGTGGAAATCCTTATGGTAAAAAAACTTTTGCTAAGCGGCGTAAAAACCGCTGAGATAATAAAAATTCTTAATGAAGAGCTTGGAATAAATTATACGCCTAAAAGACTTGCAAAAATTAAAAAGCATATCGCATCTGCTAAGAAAACAGGCACAGAATTTACAATGGAAATGGGTGAGGGCATCGGTTATGTTAATTCACAGGCATTGCCGGCGCCAATTCCTGTAATAGGCGAGCTAAGGAAAATGTTTTACAGGTTTGCCAAACTTAAGATAGATTCCGATAGCCTGAGGCTGGCATACAGTATTTCAATTGGCAGTAAAACTTACCATATAAGCGGCAGAGTCATTAAGGATTGTCTTGACCATATTGTATATTCGGCAGCAAATGGCGGAAAGGACATAGAAGAACTCTCAAGGTTTGATATGGAAACAATCCTTTTAGACCAGCTCCATAGTGTAAAGCGCGGTTACTATATGTCGCCTGCGGGCATAAAGCAGCTCGAGTCTATTCGCAAAAGTTTATCTGCAAGCGATGCTGCCCGAAGCAATGCCTACAACTTTTTTGATGTTTACAGGGTTGTAAAACAGTTCGCACCTAAGGCCCGCCGACACGAAATTGCCACTTTCCTAAATAATAAATTTGGAAATCCAGACAATAACCAAATAGAGTTTAAATAAATGAATAATCAGTTATTTACGCTAACATTTGGATCGCGTGTATGTTTAAAAAACACCATATGGGCTGGAATTCCAGACAATAAAAAAATAGAATCAGGAGGAAAATATAATGAAAGTTACCACCCCATACCCCCGCTTTGTCTCCCACTTTATCCAGCTCCCGCTAAGCAGACCTTGTACAAGGCAGAAACCCGGGATTAGGAGTTTGTCTCAAAACATAAAAAAGACGTCCCAGCGGGACGTCTCTACTCTTATTTTATCAAAATTTTGTAGAGACGACTCGCCTGCCAAGCCAAAGGCATGGGTGAGTCGTCTCAAATTTAATGGTTCCCCTGTCCCCGCAGAGTCTCCCGCTTTCCTGACTTTAGTTTGGGACTCTGCGAAAACGATAAAATAATCTTTATTTCGTGCAATTCGCCTGACTTTTTTGTTTTTTAAAAAGTTGCAATTCGCCTGACTTTTGCTTTTTGAAAGTTGGTTGTCTTTTTATTTATGTCTTTTTATTTTATCATTTAAACTTCCCGGCAATCTTTTGTTATTATTAATAATTCATAATTTAACGGGAATTTCGATGCGTTTCTTTGCCTTGAAACTCTTGTAAATAATAGCTAAAATTGGACTCTAATATCCCGAAAATTAAATAAAAACGTTAATATTTTAATGAATAAAATGAATAAATTCAAAATGTACAGTATTATTTTAATTATTGCTTTAATGGCATTTTCAGTCTCAAACTGCAATAAAGCCAATAAAACCCTAGTTGAGCTGGGCAGTGACAAGATAACCTTAGGTGAATTTGAAAAACAATATCTTAAAACCGTTGGGAATTTGGATACTGCAAAAAATAAATCACTTGATGAAAAGAAAACATTCCTGAACCTATACATTAATTTCAGGCTAAAGGTAAAAGATGCAAGAGAAAGGGGCTTGCTGAATAATGCTGAAATTCAGAAAGATGTTGAAGAATACAAAAGGAATTTCGGACCAACCTATTTAATTGATAAAGAAATAGTTGCTTCACAAGTTAAGGCTCTTTACGATATGAGAAAAGATGAAGTAAGGGCTTCACACATTTTGATTAATTTACCAGAAAACTCACCGCCACAAGATTCTATTGCCGCATATCAGAAGGCTGATTCGGTAATACAAAGACTTGAAAATGGCGAAGATTTCGGAGTTGTTGCCGAACAATTTTCAATGGATAGAACCGTAAAAACCAATAAGGGCGACCTTTATTATTTTACTGCGGGAATGACGGTGCCTGAATTTGAAGATGCTGTTTATAAAATGAAAGTTGGCGATTATACAAAAAAGCCGGTTAGAACAATGTTCGGTCTTCATATAATTAAATTAACTGACCGCAAACCAAGGATTGAATCAGTTAAAATATCACATATTCTTATCCAGGATAAAAGAGACAGTTTAGGAAATGTAACAGATTCAGTTGGGACTTACCAGAAAGCTATGGATGTTTACAATAAAGCAAAAGGCGGAGATAGCTTTGAATCACTGGTTCAGCAGTTCACCGAAGATGCAGGCTCAAAGGTTCAGAACGGAGACCTTGGTAATGTTGAAAGAAGAAGGCTTGCCCAGCCAATTGATTCAGCAGCGTTTACAATGAGTGTTGGCGATATTACCGGACCTATAAGATCACCATACGGATGGCATATTGTTAAAAAATTCGGTGAGAAGAAAGTTGGCTCTTACGAAAAAGAATTTGAGACCATAAAGAACGAATATAAAAAGACCAAGAAATATAAAGATGATTATGCGAAATTTGTTGAAACATTAAAGGGAAAATACAGTTATAAGATAGTAGATGAAGGATTTAATTTCATGAGGTCAAAATTTGATACTGTAAAAACTGTAGCAGATTATAATATGGATAGCCTTTTCAGCCCTCAAGATAAAGAAATAATTCTGGCAACGTATGATGGCGGACAGGTAAAAGTAATTGACCTGATTAACCATTTGAACATAAACAGAGATTTCAGCAGAATGGCATTGAATGCACAGACAATAACATCAATTATCAATTCATCTGCTGAGAGTCCAATTCTTAACAAGAAAGCCAAAGACGCTAACATAGAAAAAGATGATGAATATATTGCAAGCATAACCGATTACGAGAACGGGCTTTTAGTTTTCAGAATAGACCAGGATGAGCTGTGGAGCAAGGTTAAGATAAATGATGCGGATATAGCAACATACTATGAATCAAATAAAACAAAATACACAAAGGCTGATTCAACAGGTAAACAGGTTACCAAAACCATGGATGAAGCTAAAGCTGAAATTTCTAACGAGCTTCAGCAGTTAAAGTATAAGGATTCCGAAAAAGCATATCTTGATGCTTTGAGGCAGAAATATCCAATTACAATTCACGAAGAAGTGTTAACAGAAGCGTTTATGGATTAATCAAATTCATCAAATTCATCAGATTCATCAGATTCATCAGATTAAAGATTTAAAAAATAATTGAAAATAACAAAGTTACAATAAAGAGATAATATTGAAAATTAACCGTATAGCTGTATTAGTCGTTAGCCTTCTTGCAGTATTTAATATTTTTGCACAAGGTGAAGGCGACAAGATAATAGCAATTGTTGGCAATGATGTTGTGCTGCAGTCAGATCTCAACTTTCAGCTTTACAATTATATGAACCAGAACAATATTCAGGAAGTATCAACCGAAGTTGTTCAGTCGGTTTTCCAGGGTCTTATATCCGAAAAGCTGATGCTTGCAAAAGCTGAACAGGACAGTATTCTTGTTTCGGCTGATGAAGTGAACAAGCAGGTAGAAGGCAGAATAAGAGAAATGGTTGAGCAGTTCGGCTCTGAAAAAAACGTTGAAGATGCTTATGGAATGACAATTCCCAAGATAAAAAATCTGCTGAAAGACCAAACGGAAAGAAATATTAAAATTACCCGTGTTAAACAGGCAAAATTCGGCTACGGAATAGTTGTTACAAAACCTGATGTAGTAAAATTCTATAATGATTACAAAGATTCCCTGCCTCAGGTGCCTGAGACTTATGATCTATCACAGATAGTAAGGATCCCAAAAATTTCCGAAGATGCCAAGTTCATAGCAAAGGAAAAAGCAGAAAAGCTGCTTGATAGCATTAAATCGGGCATGGATTTTTCTGAGCTTGCAAAGAAATATTCAGATGATTCACTCTCTGCAATTCAGGGAGGTAGCCTTGGCAAATCGAAGAAGGGTTCTTTTGTAAAGGAATTTGAGGAAGCTGCATTTATACTTAAACCGGGAGAAATTTCAGGTATAGTTGAAACAGAATTTGGATATCATATAATTAAACTGAACGATAAGACAGGCGACTTTATAACCGCACAGCATATTCTTGTAAAATTCCCAAGACTTGATGCTGCGGATTTCACAGAAATAAGTTATTTAAAAGATTTAAAAGAAAAAATAAAATCCGGTCAAGTTTCCTTTAAGTATGCAGCCGTGCAATTTTCACAAGAGCCCAAATCTGCAGCAGATAGCGGATACATTGGTAAAATAAGTGTAATTAATCTTGACCAGCTTGAAGTTGCGGCATTAAAGGATTTATCAATAGGCGATATATCCGATCCGGTAAAAGTAGGCGACACCAGGTTTTACGGATATTATTTGTATAAGATTGAAGATAAAATACCGGAACACATAGCTACACTTGAAGGCGACTATACACTTATTCAGCAGTATGCGCAGAAATACAAGGAGCAAAAATTGCTGGGTGAATGGCTGGAAGATCTGAAGAAAACTATATACCTCGAAATAAAACTCTGAATTTTATAAGGCTTTTTCAGGAAAAAATATTTGCGAGGAGCTTTAGCGCCTGCCCGCCTATGGTGTCTGTTGCAGAAGTCTATAATTTATTTAACACACCCCTTCCGCTTCGCTCCCTCCCCTCTCAAGAGGGGAATATAAGCTGTAATTCCCCTCTTGAGAGGG
>JAYTUN010000086.1:0-1923 GCA_043744495.1 Ignavibacteria bacterium | reverse complement strand
GAAGTTAGTTTTAATGCTGCAAAGTTATCATCCGGGATATATTTGTACAAATTGTTTTCTAATGGTCTATTGATTGATACAAAGAAAATGATTTTAATAAAATAGATAGATAATAATATTTTCAATGGCGTGAGAATTTATTGTGGCACTGGAATTAGTAATGAAAATGATGTTCATTACAGATATAAAATTGTTGCTGTAGATAAACATCTTTCGGAATCAGTTCCATCTGATTTTGTTTATATCAAAGCTCATCCAATTCTGCCTGATAGACCGATAAATCCCGAAACTGAACAGCCCTTGGTTTTCTCGCTCAGGCAAAATTACCCCAATCCTTTCAATCCTTCAACCGAAATAAGCTATTCAATACCAAATAACAGTTTTGTAACATTAAAAATTTACAATTCAATTGGACAGCTTGTTGAAGAACTTGTTAACAATGAATTTAAAAATGCTGGTCATTACAGCATCAACTTTGACGGCTCAAATCTTGCAAGCGGTATATATTTTTATTCATTGGAAGCAGGTAATTTTAAAAATGTTATGAAGATGGTTTTACTAAAGTAATAATCTGATATAAATTAGGCATTATTTCTTGAAGGAACGGCAAAAACCGTTCCTTTTTATTTTCTGTTGATATAGAATATTTATCTTGAATATTCCCAAAGTAAATGATATTTTTACAGGTATTCAGCGGAGTATTACAGTTAAATATTAAAGTTAATGTGTGGCAGGGCAGTACGACTATATAGAAAATAATCTTTTAAAGATTAAACAAAAGATCACAAGGGTATGCGCGCAAATAGAGCGTGAACCTAAAGAGATATATATTATTGCTGTGAGTAAAACTTTTCCTGCTGATGCTGTTGCTGCTGCGCTGGATTATAACCAGCTTGATTTTGGTGAAAACAGGGTACAGGAACTTCTCGAAAAAGAAGCTGAATTCAGAGATAGAATTATACACTGGCATTTAATTGGTCATCTTCAAACCAATAAGGTAAAATTTATTGTTCCATTTGTCTTTCTTATACATTCTGTAGATAGTCTTAAGCTTGCTCAAAAGATACAGCAAGAGGCAGCAAAAATTAACCGTGTTGTAAAATGCCTTGTCCAGGTTAATACATCAGGCGAAGATCAGAAATCAGGCTGTGACCCGAAATATGCTTTAATGCTTGTTAAGGAAATTTCTCAGCTTGCAAATATTAAGGTTAAAGGTCTCATGACAATTGGTAAAATTATGGAAAACGAAAAAGACACGGCTGAAAGAGAAGTAGTGAGAAGTAATTTCATAATCTTGAAGAACCTGTTTGAAGAAATAAAAAGCCATAATATTCCCGGGGTTGATATGAAGTATCTTTCAATGGGGATGACATCAGATTACGACATCGCAATTGAAGAAGGCTCAAACATGCTCAGGATAGGTTCAGCAATTTTCGGTAACAGAGAATAATAATAGTAGCACAGACATTCCTGTCTGTGCCTAACAAACAATAATAGGGAGCAATTAAAATGAGACTATCAGCAATAGACATCAAAAAACAGGAATTCAAAAAATCTATGCGCGGTTATGATGTCAGTGAGGTTGAAGCTTATCTTGATACGGTTGGCAATACGGTTGAAAACCTTTTCAGGGAAATTGAAATGTCAAAAGAGAAGGTCGCTAAGCTTGAAGAAGAAAAAGCCGATATTCTTTCTGAGATACAGGTTTACCGCGAAAATGAAAAGACATTCCAGAAGGCAATTGTGAAATCACAGGATATGGCAGAAGATACACTCGAAAATGCAAAGAAGCGCGCCGAACTTATCATTAAAGAAGCTGAAATACTCTCAAGCAAAACAAAAGTTCAGGCGCATGAAGAATTCCTCAACCTTAGGCAGGAGCTTGAAGAACTTAAGCAGAAAAATGAAGCCGTAATTGATGAT
>JAYTUN010000085.1:0-7452 GCA_043744495.1 Ignavibacteria bacterium | reverse complement strand
GCTAAAGCCCTGAATTCAACGTATTTTTAAACCCCCGACATAAATGTCGGGGTTAAAACATATTCCTAAGCGGTCAACTTGAGTTATATTATATAACTTACCCATTACATTCACTATTTACTTTTAAAAATTGTTTTTAAAAGTAGTATTTTTGAAAGATGTGGTTCTCTATTGTTTTATACAGCATTGTTTCGTATATTTGTAAGTAATTAACACATCAAAAAATCACCCGGATTAAAAAAATCTGACAAATTCGCATACTTCCAAATATTGCTTTCCAGATATTACTAATCTAAAAACTAACAATAAATAATTTAATTGTATTATGGCATCAGATAAAAAAGATGAATTAAAGCCTTCTATGGATTTAGCTGAGCTTAAGAAAAAGAAGATAGGTGAACTTTACGAAATATCAAAAAATTTAAACATAAACGGATTCAGTGACCTAAGGAAACAGGACCTGATCTACAAGATACTTGAAACAGGCACACAGAATGATGGTGTTGCTTACAGTAAAGGTGTTTTGGACGTTCTTCCTGACGGGTACGGTTTTTTAAGGTCATCCGATTACAACTATCTTTCATCCCCTGACGATGTATATGTTTCCCCATCACAAATTAAGAAATTTGCACTTAGAACCGGTGATACAGTAAGCGGACAGGTTAGACCTCCCAAAGACGGCGAGAGGTTCTTTGCACTTTTAAGAGTAGATAAAGTTAACGGTGTAGAGCCTGAAAAGATGCGCGAGAGGACTTTGTTCGATAACCTCACACCATTATACGCAAACGAAAGGCTTAACCTAGAAACAGCGCCAGGAGTTTACGTATCAAGAATTATGAACCTGTTCATGCCAATTGGTAAAGGCAACAGGGGAATGATAGTATCACCGCCTAAAGCGGGTAAAACAGTTTTGCTTCAGCAGATAGCTAACGCTATATCAAAGAATCACCCTGAAGTTGAGTTGATAGTCCTTTTAATAGATGAACGCCCCGAGGAAGTAACCGACATGGAACGCTCTGTTAATGCGGAAGTGATAAGCTCAACATTTGACGAGCCGCCCGAGAGGCACGTACAGGTAAGTGATATTGTACTTGAAAAAGCTAAAAGGCTTACTGAAGCCAAAAAGGATGTTGTAATATTACTTGATAGTATTACCCGTCTTGCAAGGGCGCATAACACAGTAGTACCGCACAGCGGAAAGATACTTTCCGGCGGTGTAGACGCGAATGCATTGCACAGACCAAAAAGATTTTTCGGAGCTGCAAGGAATATTGAAGAAGGCGGCAGTTTGACAATTATTGCAACTGCGCTGGTTGAAACCGGAAGCCGAATGGACGAAGTTATTTTTGAAGAGTTCAAAGGTACCGGTAACATGGAAATAGTTCTTGACAGGAAACTTGCGGATAAGAGAATTTTCCCCGCAATCGATCTCAACAAATCAGGCACGAGAAAAGAAGAGCTTCTGCTTGATGAAGAAGAGTTAAGCAAAGTTTGGCTGCTCAGAAAGATTTTAAGTGATTTTTCACAGGTTGAAGCAATGGAATTCCTTTTAGGAAAAATGAAAGGGACTAAGAACAACAAAGAGTTTTTAAAGAGCATGAACTCTTAAATAGCATGAACTCTTAAAGAGTATTAACTCTTAAAAGAGTATTAACTCTTAAAAAGTATTAACTCTTAAAAGAGTTTAAACTTTTGAAAAAAACTCATTTGTAAGTTAGTCTAATTAACAAGCAGAAAACCTGGATACAAATGAAAAAAGAAATTGTCATCAACGCAAATGCTGATGAAAACCGCATAGCCATAACAGAAGACGGAAAACTCTCAGAACTTTTTATTGAAAATGAAGAGTACGAAAAAGTAGTTGGCGATATATACCTTGGCAAAGTAGCAAAAGTTATCCCCGGCATCAAAGCTGCATTTATTGATCTTGGCTTCAAGCAGGATGCTTTCCTCCATTTTAGCGATGTGGGTGACCAGGCTGAAGATATGAAAGCGCTCCTTGGCGATGATTCAGAAATAGATGAAGACGATGATGACGAAGAGGAAGCCCCCCAGCAGAAACAGCCGCAGAGAAGGCGCCAGCTTCAAAAGCTTGAGCGCGGGCAGAAGATAATTGTTCAGATAACAAAAGAGCCTGTAGGCAATAAAGGGGTTAGAGTTACTTCTAAAGTATCACTGCCCGGCAGGTACCTAGTGTTTTTACCCTTCGAAAATAAAGTTAACGCATCCAAGCAAATACAGAACATACGCGAAAAGCGCAGGCTGAAAAATATTGTAAGAAATTACCGTAATTCACGCGGTCTTGAATTTGGCGCTATTATAAGAACAGTTGCCGAAGAACAGGAAGATAAAGCTATACTTGAGGATCTTGAAAATCTTTATAATATTTGGAAAGACATTGAGCGCCAGATAAAATCAGGTACTCCTCCTGCCCTGCTTTATAAAGATCTTACCGTAACAACAAGTGTACTTAGAGATCTTTTCAGAGATGATGTTGATAAAGTTATTACTGATTCAAAAAAAGTATTCAAGGAAGTTCAGAGTTATGTTAAAATAAACTCTCCCGACCTTTTAAGTAAAGTTGAGATGTACAAAGGATCAAAAGCTCTGTTTGATGTTTACGGAATAGAAGCTGAAATACACTTAACTCTTGGTAAACGCGTTCCGTTAAAAATTGGCGGTCACCTTATTATAGAAAAGACCGAAGCAATGTATGTAATTGATGTGAACAGCGGAAAGTATGCAAAGAGCAAAGACCAGGAAACAAATTCACTAAAAACTAATCTAGATGCTGCAAGAGAAATTATAAGGCAAATACGGCTTCGTGATTTAGGAGGAATAATTGTAATAGATTTTATTGATGTATATGACGATAAGAACAAGAAAAAAGTTTACGATGAGCTGAAAAAAGAATTCAAAAAAGACAGGGCTAAGGTAACAATACTGCCAATGTCTGATTTTGGTTTAGTGCAGATAACAAGGCAAAGGGTTCGTGAAAATGTTGTAAGATCAATAACTGATCAATGTCCTTTATGCGGCGGAACAGGAATAATAGAAAGTTCTACCAATATTTTAACAAGAATTGATCGATGGATAAAACGCTATAAACTTGATAAAGAAAAACCTTCAGGCAAGCTTGTACTTAAGGTTCACCCGATAGTATTTAAAACTTTAAAAGAAGGTACAATAAGTAATATGACAAAACTTGCATTTAAATACCTTTTAAGGGTAAGCCTTGAAGAAGATGCAGCACTCTCCTTCCAGGATTTCAGGTTCATTACGGCAAAAACCAATGAGGATATTACTGCCAGGTATTCTTAGAATTTGAGGCTGAACACAGACATATTAGTAATTGGCAGCGGTATTGCGGGCTTATCGTTTGCATTAAAGGCTGCTAAATACTCAAAGATCCTTATTATAACAAAAAAAGACCGCTCAGAATCAAATACAAATTACGCTCAGGGCGGAATTGCAACTGTAATTTCACCTGATGATTCCTACGAGCTGCATATCAAGGATACACTTGAGGCAGGGGCGGGTCTGTGTCATTTTGATGCTGTTGAGCAAATTGTAAAGAACGGTCCCCACCTAATTAACGAGCTTATTGACCTTGGAGTAAATTTCAGCAAAGAACAGGGAAGACTTGATTTAGGCAAAGAAGGGGGACACTCCCGGCAAAGAATTATCCATGCTAAAGATCTTACTGGCAAAGAAATTGAACGGGCGCTGCTTCATAACATAAACACCAATCCCAATATTACTGTATTAGAACACCACACAGCTATTGACCTGATCACCGAGCATAATCTGAAAAGTAAAAGTAATAAAAAGAATAATATCAACCGGACATGTTTTGGAGCGTATTCATACGATGAGATAAATGACGAAATAAAAACTATTACTTCAAAGCTGACTGTAATTTGTACAGGCGGCATTGGGCAGGTTTACCTGCATACAACAAATCCTGCAATTGCTACAGGAGATGGTGTAGCAATTGGTTTCAGAAGCGGATGCGTAATTGGAGATATGGAATTTGTCCAGTTCCACCCGACAAGTCTTTATGAAAACAGGATAGATAGTTCCGAACAGTCATTCCTCATCAGCGAAGCATTACGCGGCGCAGGCGCTGTGTTGAAAACAAAAAGCAGTGAAGAATTCATGCATAAATATGATTCCCGCGGCTCGCTTGCCCCAAGGGATATTGTCGCAAGGGCAATTGATAACGAAATGAAGAAGCATGGCGATGATTTTGTGTATCTTGATATTACAAAGCTTGGCGAGGCAAAGATAAAGAATAAATTTCCCTATATATATAAAAAATGCCTATCATTTGGAATTAATATGGCAAAGGACAAGATACCTGTAGTGCCTGCTGCTCATTACAGCTGCGGCGGTATAGTAAGCGACCTCAACGGAAGAACTTCAATGAACAGGCTCTATGTTCTTGGCGAAGCATCTATGACCGGTGTACACGGAGCCAACAGGCTTGCATCAAATTCATTACTGGAAGCGCTGGTATTTGCCGATAAAGCTGCAAAGGTATGCCGTGATGATATAAAAGATATAAATAATACCAAGAAAGTAAATATTCCTGAATGGGATTCAAGCGGGACAGTTAATACTGAAGAATGGATTTTAATTTCACAAAATAAAAACGAAATTAAACAGATAATGTCAAATTATGTTGGCATTGTCAGATCAAACTTTAGACTTCACAGAGCGCTTAGAAGAATAAAGCTGATAAAAAGCGAAATTGAATCTTTCTATAAAAAGACAAAAGTTAACAGAGAACTGCTTGAATTAAGAAATATGGCGCAGATATCATATTTGATAATCAGGTCTGCTTTGATGCGAAAAGAGTCACGCGGTTTGCACTACAGCACAGATTATCCTGAATCAAAACGCTCTTATCTAAAAGATACCATTATCTCGAATGAAACAGTAAAATAGCTATTTTAAAATTCTATTGTAAACAATGTTTGTAATTAATCAGGTTTGTAATTAATCAGGTTTGTAATTAATGAGCTCAAAAACAAATGCATTTAAAAAAGATAACCTATCAGCAAAAAAAGATTATCTGACGGGAAAAAAAGAAAAACTTACTGTAAAGCATAAGATAGCTCTAATGCTTGTATCGTTAAGCATTTTAATGCTTGAATTTACTTTAATCAGGGTACTTTCAGTTTCTCTTTGGCATCACTTTGCATTTATGATAATCAGTATTGCTTTACTAGGTCTTGGTTCAAGCGGTGTTGCTATCATAATTAGCAAAAGGATAAATAAAGCTGAAATTAATTCATTCCTTACAATCACTTCCCTGTTATATGCAATTTCTATTATTGTTTCTTTCGTGCTTTTAAACAAAATTCCTTTTGACCCTTTCAGTCTTTTTATTGACTCAAACCAGTTTATTTATTTGCCGATATATTACATATTGATTACTTTACCTTTCTTTCTTGCGGGTTTAATTATTGGTCAATTGTTTACAAGATTTAAATCAAACATAAACAATCTTTATTTTTACGATCTTGTAGGTGCAGGATTAAGTTGTTTTGTTTTCATCCTTGTATTGCCAAAATTCGGCGGTTCAGGCGGTATTGTATTTGCTTCTCTTTTAGCATGCGTAGGCTGTATTATGTTCGCTATGCAAAAAAACAGATGGCAGACAATTGGTTTATTTGCCGCAGGAATCATAATTGTTATAAACGGTCTATTTCTTACTAATCCAGAAGGTTATCTGCCTATATATGTTTCAAGCAACAAAGTTTATGGTAACTATATAAAGGAAAACCCTGAGCTAATGCTGTTAACCAAATGGAATTCATTTTCAAAAGTGGATATAATGAAAGATGACGGCGACCCTGTTGATGACTACCCTGTTTATACAGCAATAATTGATGCTGGAAATTCTACCACAAACATTCCAAAGGTACCAAATATACTTGATAGCAGTGCCCGCCCCCCTTTTGATGCATCATTGCTTGCAATGATATTAAAGCGTGAAGATACGGCAAAGGTATTTATTATAGGCTCAGGAGGAGGAGGTGAGATACTTTCAGCGCTTACCAATAACGCAAAATCAGTTACAGCAGTTGAAATAAACCCAATATTAAACGACCTTGTTGAAAAAGACCTATCAAATTACTGGACAACAGGCATTGCCGGCGATAAGAGAGTTAAAATAATTACCGATGATGCCAGAAGCTGGCTGCGCGGCAAGCGCATAAAGTATGATATAATAATCAGCGCGCATACAATATCTGCTTCAGCAACAAACAGCGGCGCAATGAGTCTTGTTGAAAATTATATTTTGACCGAAGAAGCATTACGCGATTATCTTCAGCACCTTGATATAAATGGGCTGCTTTATATAACCAGACCCGAGCCGCAGATGCCAAGACTTGTTGCTTCTATAAAGGAAGCGCAAAAGCTAAATGGTGGCAGCGACCTGAAGAATCAATTCTATATTTTCAAAAGACCTCCATCGGAATTTGAAATGGATGTAAGTTATTTGACGGGTGTTCTGTTTAAAAAGAGCGGCTTTGATGAGTTTGATATTCAGAAGCTTAAAACTATGTCAGCTTTATTAAACCTTGAAACTATATATGACCCAACATCAAAACAGGACGGAATATTTAAGGATATAATACAAAGTAATTTCATTGGCGAAATATCAAGTAAGTATCCTGAAACGAAATTAATACCTGCAACTGATGATAATCCGTATTTTGAGCATAATACTGACTTCACCTCAATAAATTTTGGCAATATTAAGGAATCATTCTCGCAGGGCGATAGAGCAATGCTCTCACTGGTTCAAAAGCCTGTAGCTGAGGCAACACTTGTAATATTGCTGGCGCAGACAATAATTATTTCAGCACTGCTGATATTTTTACCTATCTATGTTAAATTCCGCAAAGACCCTGAAATTAAAAAAGCAAAAAAAAGTAAATATGTTACTTACTTTGCTCTGCTTGGACTTGGTTACATAATAATCGAAATTTGCCTGATACAGAAATTTACTTTGTTTTTGGGACAGCCGGTTTACACAATGCTTACGGTTATTTCAACTATGCTTATATTCTCAGGAATTGGGAGTATGCTATCCAACAAAGTAATTTCAATTTTAAAGAGTGTGAATTTTGTATATATAATTATTGCCATTTTAACAGTTGCGGTTGGTATGCTTAATTCCATTATATTTGATTCTCTGGTAAGAATGGAAATAATGTGGCGGGTATTAATTTCAATTGCAATGATAGCTCCCTTGGCATTTTTTATGGGAATACCATTCCCCTACGGCATGAGCACAATTGATAATAACTCCAAATACCTTGTAGCCTACGGCTGGGGTGTAAACGGGTTCTTTAGCGTACTTGGCAGCGTACTTGTTGTCATGCTTTCAATGAGCTACGGATTTAAGGTCGTATTTATCATTGCTGCGGTGTTGTA
>JAYTUN010000084.1:0-28090 GCA_043744495.1 Ignavibacteria bacterium | reverse complement strand
CTTACGAAGCAGGTGATAAGTTTTTAAGTTTGTATGACCTGAATAGTGATGGCAAGCTTGAAATTATAGTTAATAAACTTGGTCAAATTTGTGTTTTTAATTATAACGGTCAGATTAAAAGCGGCTGGCCAAAACAAATTGTTGGTCAAGCACAGGTTAGCCCGGCTATAGGAGATATTGATAATGACGGTTCGCCTGAAATAATAGTGGCTACATATAAACTGCTTCCGCAGCCGCCTTATGTAGATTCTTCAGCTTTAAGAATATACAGACATGACGGCAGTAATTATTCAAATAACTGGCCTTTATATTATGACTCAGGTTATTATAACTGGGATGCTTCTCCTACATTATATATTAATAAAATCCATATAGACTCAACTTTTATTTTAATTAATCAAAATAGCGAAAGACTTGGTCAATACATAAAATCCAGGAATATGAAATACGATATCTATGGTAGTATTAAAAATCAAAGTAATCTTATAACAATAAATTCTGCGCCTGCCTCTCTTATTATGGGTGATATTAATAATGACGGAAGACTAGAATTTGTCAATGGGAATCAGGGCTCACAATTTGACAGCGTTCTCTATGCTTATTCTGATAATCTTGTTACATTATTTAATTGGCCAAGGATTGGCGGCGGGGCATATAAATCAACTTCAATTATTGGTAAATTTACTTTTGGCTCTCATTTAAGTATTTTATCTAACACATGGTCAGCTTTTTATCCAAATGGAGATGGGTGGATTTTAGGATATAATTACGATGGCTCGCAACTACCATGGTCGCCTTTAAGACCGGAAGGGCTTGTTGATGCTATATCAACGGCTGATTTAAATAATGACGGTTCAGTTGAATTAATAGCAATATCACAAAAATACGAGAATGAAACTCGTCTTCATATTTGGACATTTCCGGGAGTTCCTTATTCAAACCAGGATTTCCCCTGGCCCCAATACGGGCATGACAGGTACAGAACAAACCAGTATGGGTTTATTCCCCCTGATGACCCTATTGGTATTCAGCCAATTAACACAAGTATTCCTGTTAAATTTAATTTATATCAAAACTATCCAAACCCGTTTAACCCAGTAACAAATATCAGGTTTGATGTTTCAGCAAAGTCAAATGTCAGACTGCTTGTTTATGACATTTTGGGTAGGGCAATAACGGAACTTCTAAATGAAGAAGTAATCTCAGGTGAATATCGTGTAAGCTGGGATGCTTCGAAGTATTCTTCGGGCATATATTTTATCAGAATGAGTTCAGAAGGATTTTCGGATTTTAAAAAATTGATATTACTAAAATAATTTTTAGCAATGTTTAAATTAATTTCCCTGTCAAATTCTAATATACCTTTTTATCAGTTTTTGCTGCCCAATACTCAAATACTTCCACACATTCTTTTTTCATAAAGTCGCCAATAATTTGCACATTACTTAGACCCAATTCCTTTAACATAATATTTGTTACTTTAAGTTCATTAAAGCCAAATCTTTCAGCATCAGCAATATCAGCGCCATAGAAAATTTTATCAATCCTTGCCCAATGAATTGCAGTAAAGCACATTGGGCAGGGTTCGCAGGTTGAGTATATCGTGCAGCCACTCAAATCAATACTGTTTATATGCCTACAGGCATTGCGTATTGCATGAACTTCACCATGTGCCGTAATATCTGTGCTTGACCACACAATATTGTAGTCGCACGCAATAACTTCGTTGTTCTTTACAATGCATGCTGCAAATGGGCTTTGTCCGTTATCAACACCCTCACGGCATTTATCTACAGCCTTATGCATAAATTTTTCGTCAGTAGTCATATATTCCATTTTATTTATACAAATTTACGGAAAATTGAGGAAAGATTATGTATCTATATACCACACCACTCTACGAGCCATCGAATCGAAGAGTCGTTTATCAGCCTCTCTCCTACGTGGTGAGAGGAACGTTATTTTTGAATATGTTGCACTCCCTCCCCTCGGTGCTTTTGCCGTCCCGCGTTTATGCTTAGCGGGATCGGGCTGAAAGCCTTGTTTCTAAGGGAGGGCTGGGAGGGGTCCTGAAACTCTTAGTACACGACAGTAGATATTGACCTCACCCCCTAGCCTCAGAGAGTGTCTCAAAACCATTTAATTTGAGACGACTCACCGAGTCGTCTCTACAAAATTTTGATAAAATAAGAGTAGAGACGACCCGATGGGTCGTCTATTTTGAGTTTTGAGACAAACTCCTAAGGAGAGGGGGAAAAAAGCTTCAAATTTAATGATCTCTCCCCCCGGGAGAGGATTGAGTGTAAGGGTGTAAAAGCCGTATATTGTTAGTTTTTAGTACTGTCGTGTACTTAGCCTGAAACTACATACCTTTTTTTTATGTCATATAATTATACAATATATCTTATATTTGAAGAGTTATACTTTATAAGATTAGGAAAATATGTAATCCGCGCTTAAATCAGCATTTTCTTTCAATAATATGGAGTATGTAAAAGCAAAAATATGAGTTTCTGGAAAAAATTAATAATCGGTATGGGTGGTCTGTTTGTCGCAATTTTGCTAATGAATTTTATAGTTATGCCCTGGTATGTAAGGCATGATACTCTTGTAAAAGTGCCATCTGTAGTTGGACTATCATTCGAAGAAGCAAAGAAGCAGCTTAACCAAGCCGGACTTGAAGGTCTGCAGGGTGATATCAGGTATGACCCTTCTAAACCTATAGGCACAGTAGTTGACCAGAACCCGCCTGGTGAGCAGACTGTTAAAGACGGAAGACGTATATATCTTATCATTAGCGGAGGTGAACAGCTTTACGATGTGCCTAATCTTGTTGGCAGGACCCTAAGGGAAGCTAAATTCGTGCTTGACCAAAGAAACCTTGAAGTGCAGGAAATTGAATATAAGCCATCGGCTCAGTATCCAACAGGTATAGTGCTCTCGCAGATTGAAAATGCCGGTTCAAAAGTCAAAAAGGGCACGCGTATCGGAGTCATTGTTTCAACAGGTATGGATGCCGGAGATATTAAAGTGCCTGATATTACCGGAAAAAATATAGAAGAAGCTAAAAAACTTCTTGCTCTTAATAAGCTTACTGTAGGCAAAATTAATTATCAGCCTTCAACAAACGTACCTTTAAATTCTGTAATTGACCAGTATCCAAAAGCCAATACAATGGCTAAGGAAAACCAGAAGATAGATATTTTTGTCAACAGGGAGCAAAAGAAGAAAATTGTTATTGAAGGCGAAGAAGACGGCTTGAAGGAAAAGGAAGAAAAAATTGAAACACCGGATAATGATGATTTCAAAGATGACACAAAGAAAAATGAAAAGAAAAAAGATGATGTAAAACCCAGGTCATCTGATAAAGATAAAAAAGACGATAAATCGAAACCTATAGAAAAGAAAGATGAGAAGAAAACTACACCACAGCCTAAAGATGATAAAAAAGACGCAGATAAAAAAAATGACGGGGGAACTAAGTTCTAACATATTATGAAACTGATTGCTCCTTCGGTTCTTTCCGCAGATTTTTCCAGAATATCAGAGCAAATTGATATGATAACCAAAGCAGGAGCTGACCTGCTGCATCTTGATGTTATGGATGGACATTTTGTACCTAATATAACATTCGGACCCAAAATGGTTGCTGATATAAGGAAGCTCACAAAGCTTCCGCTTGATGTGCATTTAATGATAAGTGAGCCTGAAAAATATGTGGGTGATTTTGCCAAAGCCGGTGCTGACTGGATAAGCGTTCACTATGAAGCAACTGACCATTTGAACAGGCTTGTTCAGCAGATAAAAGATGCGGGCGCAATAGCAGGTGTAGTTATAAATCCTGCTACCACTGTAGATGTACTTAAAGAAATAATACCTTTTGCAGATTTTATTTTACTAATGTCGGTAAATCCTGGATTCGGTGGACAAAAGTTCATCGATAGCTCAACTGCTAAGGCTAAAAAGCTTGAAGGTATGATAAAAGAAGCAGGCAGCCAAACATTTATTGAAATGGATGGCGGAATTGATGTAAATAATATCAAAATGCTTAGTGATGCAGGCGTGAATGTTTTTGTTGCAGGTAATTCAATTTTCGGCTCTAATGACCCAGCAGCAACAATTGCAGAAATGAAAAAACTTATTAATTGAAATCAATAAAGTGGATAACTTAAATTATATATGAAACCCGCCTTTACATTTTCAGAAATAAGGGAAGTCGAAAATACTATAATTGATAAAGACGGAATCCCGTCTTTGCTTTTAATGGAAAATGCAGGCAAGAATGCATTTGATGTAATAGCTTCATTGTTTCCCGATATCGAAAATCATTCAATCTATATTTTCTGCGGTAAAGGCAGCAATGCTGGAGATGGTTTGGTAATTGCGCGTCATTTACTTATCAACAATATACCCGTAAATATTTTAAATGCATCTGGTGATAGCGGCTTATCTGGTGATGCACTTGTAAACTTTGAATTGCTGACTAAACTTGGCTCTCCTTTAATATTTACTGAAACTTTTGACGAAAGTAACATTCAAAACTTATTCAGCGAAATAAAAAAACAAAAAGGAAAGATACTGATAATTGATGCACTCCTTGGAAGCGGTATTAAGGGTGAAGTTACTGGTATCTTTAAAGATATTATAGACAGCTTAAATTCTGTTAGATCAAAAAATAAAAAAGTATCAGTAATATCGGTTGATGTTCCTTCGGGGTTATCGGGAAGTGAAAGGCAGGTTTCAATTATTAATGCCGATTATACCATAACAATGGGTGCAGTTAAGACTGAACTTCTATATGGCAAAGGAAAAGATAATTCCGGGAATTTATTTGTTGTCCCAATTGGAATTACTGGTGATTTACTTGAAAAGTATAATTCATACAATAAATTTCTGGTCGAATCCGGAGATATAAATAATCTATTTCCGGTTAGAAAAAAAACATCCTATAAGTATTCAAATGGCAAAACGTTAATAATTGGCGGGTCAAAAGGACTCTCCGGTGCTGTTATTATGAGCTCGCTTTCTGCTCTAAAATCCGGCAGCGGGGCTGTGCTTGCTGCATTCCCAATATCCATTGCTGCGCATTTCGGCAGGAAATTATTTGAAGTAATTAAAACTGAATTGAACGAAACAGCAGCCGGTTCAATTTCTGCTGATTCATACCAGGCATTAACAAAACAAATTGATAAAGCTGATGCAGTGTTAATTGGACCAGGTTTATCTATTGACGCGGAAACTGCAAAGTTTCTGTGTGATGTTATCATAAATTGCCCTAAACCGCTTGTTATTGATGCGGATGCATTAACTCTTCTGGCTGAGGATATTGATTTGCTCAAGCATCGCAAATCTGAGAGTGAAATAATACTTACTCCGCATCTTGGTGAGTTTTCACGTTTAGCGAAAATTGATGTTATGGAAATAATTAAAAACAGATTCTTAGTTGTCAGAGAGTTCACCGAAAAATATAAAGTAAATGTCGTTCTGAAATCCGAAACAAGCTTTAGCTGCACAACAGATGGTAGTATTTACATTAATAATACAGGCAATGAGCTCTTAGCCTCAGCCGGTTCTGGTGATGTACTTTCGGGGATTATCGTATCATTACTTGGTCAATCTGGAGATGTACCCACAGCAATAATCTGTGGTAACTACATTCACGGCAGGCTTGCCGATCTGTTCCTGGAAAAATATGGCAATAAACAATCAGCCTCACAGCAGGATATGATTAAATTATTACCTGAGGTTATTTCGGAAGTTTTGAATTAATACATTCCCGATACATTCCCAAACTGGAGTTTGTCCGATCCAAAGGATGCTTTGCAAGGACTCCTTCGGAGGGAATGGAAATAAATAGACAGACTTTTGCGAGCGCAGCGTGGCAATCCCATCAATTATTAAAGGTACAATTTTGTAGAGACGACTCGGTGAGTCGTCTCAATATTAATGGTTTTGAGACACTCTCTGGAGTTTGTCCGATCCAAAGGATGCTTTGCAAGGACTCCTTCGGAGGGAATGAAAATAATTAAAAACAACTGAAAAACTTCTTTAAATATCATTTTCTTTTTATCGCATGGGCATTAACAATTTTTATACAGTCAAGCTTTACTGCTATTGAGCTTCCTAAAGTTGAATGGATAAGCACTGATAAAATTATTCACATGGGTGTTTATGGATTGCTTGCAGCATTTTGTTATATTTCATTAATTCATATTGAAAAAAATAATAACATTACAAAAAATGCTATATTGTGGACGGGGATTATCACAATTGTGTACGGAGCCTCAGATGAGATTCACCAATATTTTGTTCCGAATCGTTCATCTGAACTTCAGGATTGGTTAGCCGATATTACGGGTGTTTTAGTAATGCTGGTGATAATAAAATATTTCCTTATGAAAAGGTTTCAGTTTTTTAGAAGGATTGCTTGAAAATGCTGCAAAAGAGCTCAAAGGAAAAGGCATTAAAGATTTGGGGGATGTAATTGATATGCCGAATTTCCATAAATTCCTTGAATATGAAGATACTGATGGCAACATACTGTTTTTAGCCGAATATAAGGTAGAACCTGTTTAAATGTATAATTTTAGATATATAAATAAATTGATTATCTTAACAAATTTGAGTATTTTTGTAAATATGAGGGCATTTCATAATGTTCTTTAAAGTTCTTTCTCAGGATAAAAACTCCAAAGCAAGAGTTTCGGAAATTACCACTTCTCACGGTACTTTTCAGACTCCTATTTTTATGCCCGTAGGCACTCAGGCAACCGTTAAAGCTATTGAACAGCGTGAACTTGAGGAAATTGGGGCGCAAATTATACTCGGTAATACCTATCACCTGTATTTAAGACCGGGAACTGAGGTTTTAAGTAAAGCGGGGGGACTGCATAAATTCATGAACTGGAACAAGCCTATTTTAACTGATAGCGGCGGGTTTCAGGTTTTTAGTTTATCAGCCTTAAGGAAAATTACGGATGAAGGCGCTGAATTCAGATCACATATCGACGGTAGCTCTCATATGTTCACACCTGAAAAAGTTGTGAACATTCAAAGAATGATAGGCTCCGATATTATGATGGTACTTGATGAATGCCTGGAAAATCCGGCAGAGTACAGTAAAGTTGAAAGCTCTATTAAACTTACTTCCAATTGGGCAAAAAGAAGCCGAGTAGAATTTGAAAATTCTTATTCATTATATGGACATGAACAATTTCAATTCGGTATTATTCAGGGATCTACTTATAAAGAGCTGCGAAAGCAATCGGCACTTGATCTGGCTGAAATGGATTTTGATGGATATGCAATTGGCGGTCTTGCAGTTGGCGAAGCAAACGAAGTGATGTACGATATTGTTGAATACACCACAGACTTTATGCCGGCTGATAAACCAAGATATTTAATGGGTGTAGGCACTCCCGCAGACCTGCTAAACGCGATTGAAAGAGGAGTTGATATGTTTGATTGTGTTATGCCTACACGTAATGCAAGGAATGCAACTATGTTTACATCAAAGGGCAAACTTAGGCTGCGTAACCTTGAAAACAAGTTCAACTTTGGAGTAATTGATGAAGAAGTTGAAAGCTATACTTCCAAAAATTTTACACCGGCATATTTGAGGCATCTGTTTATAGCTGATGAAATGCTTGCTGCACAGTTAACAACAATACATAACTTAAGGTTTTATCTTAATCTTGTCGAAAAGTCAAGGGAAGCAATATTAAATAACAGGTTTCAGGAATTCAAAAGAGAATTTCTTGATAAGTATTCATCAGGAACAAAATTATTATCATAATTAGGTTTATTAAATTTATTCAAAATTAAGGAAGGTATTATAAATTGACATATTTATTTTTCATATTACAGACAGATGGCATAGCGAGCATGGTAAGCTCATTACTGCCGTTTTTACTTATCATAGTTGTATTTTATTTCCTCATATTAAGGCCCCAGCAGAAAAGGCAGAAGGAAAGACAGAAACTTCTTGAAGGCGTTAAAAAAGGAGATAAGGTTATTACTTCGGGCGGTATCCACGGCACAGTTGAAGGAATGGAAGATGATTCCATACTTGTAAAGATTGCCGATAACGTTAAGATTAAAATGGATAAATCAGCAATTGGTACAATTGTGGGCTTGACTGACCAGGGTAAAAAGAAAAATTGATTTTACATCCTTAATTTTAAGGATAATTATTGTGGCGTTTATAAAGATCGCCACATTTTATTTATGAAACTTCAGAAATTAAACAGCAGGCAAAACGGAAAAATTAAGTTCAGCACTATAGAATCAGCAATTGCAGATTTTAAAAAGGGCAAATGTGTAATTGTAATTGATGATGAAGATAGAGAGAACGAAGGTGATCTCATATACTCAGCGGAAAAATCAACGCCTGAGCTTGTAAATTTCCTTATAAAATATACAAGCGGTGTTATTTGCGTACCCTTGGAAGATGGAAGACTTAAAGAGCTTAAGCTGAGTATGATGACTGCCAATAATACTGCATTGCATGAAACGGCATTCACTATCAGTGTAGATTTTATTCACGGAACTTCAACAGGTATTTCTGCATCTGATAGAAACAAAACCATTCGTTCTCTTGTTAATAAGAAAACAAAGCCCGAAGATCTCGGCAGACCCGGACATGTTTTTCCTTTAAGAGCATTCCCGGGCGGTGTGTTGCGCCGGGCGGGACATACTGAAGCGGCTGTTGATCTTGCCAAACTTGCCGGGCATTACCCGGCTGGCGTACTTTGTGAGATCATTAAAAAAAATGGTGAAATGGCGCGAGTACCCCAGTTATTTGAGCTTGCTAAAAAACATAAACTCAAAATTATTACAATAAAAGACCTTATCAATTTCAGGCTTGAACGGGAAGTTCTTATTGAAAAAATAGTTGATGTAAATCTGCCTACAAAACATGGCGCTTTCAGGCTGCACATGTTCAAAAATCTGCTGGATAATAAAGAGCACCTTGCTTTAGTGAAAGGTGAAATTGATCCTGATAAACCGATATTGGTTAGAGTTCATTCTGAATGCCTCACAGGCGACTTACTTGGCTCTTTAAGATGCGATTGCCAGGACCAGCTCATAAAATCTTTAAAGATAATTGAGCATGAACGTAATGGAATTATGCTGTACATGCGACAGGAAGGCAGGGGTATAGGGCTTGCCAACAAACTGAAGGCTTACAAACTTCAGGATGAAGGTAAAGATACTGTCGAAGCAAATGAAGCGCTTGGATTTAAAGCAGATCTGCGTGATTACGGAATTGGCGCGCAGATATTAAGAAACCTAGGGGTCAGAAAGATGATACTTTTGACGAACAACCCCAAAAAAGTCATTGGATTGAAAGGATACGGGCTTGAAATAACCAAACGTATTCCCATTGAAATACCTGCAAATTCAATTAACGAAAGATATTTAAAAACTAAACGTGATAAACTGGGACATTTGCTTTTAATCAACAAAAATCAGGAGAATTAAACTACTATGGAATCAAACAACAAAGGATTTGTGTATTTAACCAAAGACAGGCTGCATGAACTTGAAACTGAGCTAAATGGTTTGAAACAAAAGGGAAGAAAAGAAATTGCTGAAAAGATAGCGGATGCAAGAGCCCATGGCGACCTGAGCGAAAATGCAGAATACGATGCTGCGAAGCATCAGCAGCAGCAGCATGAAATGCGTATTGCTAAATTTGAGGAAATGCTCTCAAGGATAAAAATAATTTCGCCTGACGACTTGCCGAATGATAAAATTTACATTCTGCATAATGTAAAGCTTAAGGACCTTAAGACTAAGGAAGAATTCTGTTATAAGCTCGTATCTCCTGAAGAAGCTGATCTTGAACAGGATAAGATATCTGTTACATCACCTATTGGCAAATCATTGCTTGGTAAAAAGAAGAATGAAGAAGTTGAGATCATTGTACCTGCAGGCAAGTTAAAATATAAAATTCTTGATTTTTCAAAATAAAGTTTGAGTAGTAATAATGGATAAAGATAAAAGAACTCTGGTAAAAGTAGGTATCACTATTGTAGTTTCCATAATTTTGCTTTTATGGGGTGTGGCTTTTCTAAAAGATATTAAGTTCGGTCTGGAAACCAATGATCTTATCGTTTACTTTCCTGATGTGAATGGTTTAAAAGAAGGCGACCCTGTAAGCGTTAATGGTGTCACCAAGGGCAAGATCACAAAAATTGAGCTTGCTCCGGGTGATTCAGTACGAGTTAATTTTTCCTTGTCAAAAGAAGTAACCCTAAAGAAAGATTATGAAGTTTCCGTAGCTATGATAGAACTTATGAGCGGCAAGCAGGTTTACATTAAACCGGGTACTTCAAAAGAAGTTGCTGATATTACCATACCGCTTGTAGGCGCTAAAACCAATGATATTGTTGGACTGATAAGTACTATGACCGAAGTGGGACAGGATGTTAAGACTATAGCAAAGAAGCTTGATACCGCTATGACTAAAATGACAATTACTATTGATAACATTAATTCAATTGTTGGTGATGATGGCTTAAAATCAAATATTAAAGGTGCTGCAAGTAATTTTAATTTAGCTTCAATGAATCTGAACCTTATGCTTGCTGATACACGTAAGAGTATAAATTCACTCACCTTAAAGCTAAACAATATTGCGACAAATGTTGATAACACTGTATCAGATACAAAGCCTGAGCTCAAGGAAACTATGGAAGACGTTCGCACACTTACTGCGAGACTTGATACACTTACAATCAATCTGAATTCATTGGTATTAGGAACAAAAGATTCAAATTCAACTGTAGGTAAGCTGTTAACACAGGATGATATGTATGATAATATCAATAAAGCTCTTTTGAACATTAATAAACTTGTTAAGAAGATTGAAAAAGACGGCATCAGGCTTAAACTGTTTTAACAATTTTAAACTTCATTAAATATTATTTTGTAGCTAACTCAAGTTTTCATGCATGATTAGAAAAAATCTGAGTTTCCTTGTTACAACCGCACTGATTGTGGTGTTTCTTTACTACGCATCACAATTCAATAACCCCTTAAATGGCTCACAAAAAAAGAAATCCCACATAGAATTCAAGTCAGAGATAACCGGCTCAAGCGGCATGGTTTCATCTGCAAGTAAATATGCCACGCAGGTAGGAATTGCTATCCTAAAAAATGGCGGAAATGCTGTTGATGCAGCAGTCGCTATGGGATTTGCCCTTGCTGTTGTTTATCCACAGGCTGGTAATATTGGCGGCGGGGGATTTATGGTTATCAAATTCAAAGATAAGATCACATCAATTGATTACAGAGAAAAAGCTCCGGCAGCTTCAACAAGAAATATGTTCTTGAATGAAAAAGGAAAATTCATCCCTGATAAAAGCCAGGTCGGACATCTCTCGGCAGGTGTTCCAGGTTCAGTTGCCGGTTTACTCTACGCATTAGAAAAATACGGCACTATGACACGTGAAGATGTCCTTACTCCCGCTATAAATCTTTCAAGTGATGGCTTTGAAATGGAAGAAAGGCTTGCTGAATCATTGAACTCAAATTTTAACCTCTTCAAAAAATTCCCATCTTCAAAAAAAGTTTTTACCAAAGGAGGTTTAAATTATACAACAGGCGAAAAATTCGTTCAGAAAGATCTTGCTAATACTTTAAATCTTATCAGTATTCACGGCAGTGATGGTTTTTATTCAGGCATCACCGCTGATTTGATAGAAAACGAAATGAAATTGGGTGGCGGTATCATCTCAAAAGAGGACTTGTTTAATTACCAGCCTGTTGAAAGAGAGCCTGTTAAAACAAATTATAAAGGCTATGATGTTTATTCAATGGGTCCGCCAAGCAGCGGCGGCATTGCACTGATACAACTTCTAAATCTGGTTGAAAATGAACAAATACCCGATAGAAGTTCTGTATATTATGGTATCAAAGATTATTCTAGTTACATGAATGTTGTAATTGAAAGTATGAAGCGGGTGTTTGCCGATAGAAGCGAGCATCTGGGCGACCCTGATTTCTGGAAAGTACCCGTAAATGAGCTTATCAGCAAAGATTATGCAAAGCTAAGAAGAAAAGAAATTGGAGAAAATTCAACTCTAACAGCTGAAATTAAACCCGGAGTTTTCCATAAAGAATCAGACCAGACAACTCATTACTCTATAATAGATAAAGACGGCAACATGGTAAGTGTTACTACTACTTTAAATAACACTTATGGTTCAGGTGTTGTAGTAGATGGCGCGGGGTTTTTACTCAACGATGAAATGGATGATTTTGCTTCAAAGCCGGGTGAAGCAAATATGTACGGACTCATTGGCAGTGAAGCAAATGCAATTGAACCCGGTAAACGTATGCTTAGCTCTATGACTCCCACAATAATTTTAAAAGACGGAAACCCATTTTTGATTGTTGGTTCACCAGGGGGAGGAAAGATAATTACTTCAGTATTTGAAACTATTATTAATGTTATCGATTTTCACATGGCTTTAGATTCCGCAATTGATAAACCCCGCTACCATCACCAGTGGCAGCCTGAATATTTGCAGTATGAACAAGGTGCAATTGATGAAAAAGTATTGGCTAAGCTAATTGAAAAAGGACACCAGGTTAAACAGATCCCTGATTATGGAAGGGTAGAAGGAATACTTATCGACTGGAAGAATAAAATGTATTATGGACATTCCGATAGACGCGGTTATGGCTCAGCTTTAGGATATTAAATGTATTAAGCCATTTTGCGAGGAGCCGGGTACCCTCTGGGACATCTTATCAATATTGTAGTTTTATTCTTAATACATTAGATTGCTTCGATTCGCTCGCAAAGTGAGTATGTTTTGCGAGGAGCGAAGCGACGAAGCAATCTCATAAATTCAACAAAATTTAAATATTCTTTAATCTTGATTACTTTAAAACAATAAAAGAATGACTTTTTAGACATTCTGTTTAGGTCGTGGAATAAATTAACTACCAAGGAAGGGACTTTATCCCCTCAAAAGAAAAATACAAAAAATTAAGTATATGAAAACAAAACTATATATAGCATCGCTTCTTTTCATTTCTTTATATATATCATCCTGCTCCGGCATAAAGGATATACAAGATTACAAAGGTGAAAATATTTCTATGGGCGCAGGAGATACAGCTTCGGTAAGCATGCTAGCCGATACTAAAAACGGGTATGACTGGATAGTAGCATCAAACAGCGATCCAACCATCGCAAAATATGACAGCAAACAGAATATATTTGGAGAAAAAACTACCGATAAAACCACACAGCTTATAAAATTTAAAGGATTGAAAAAGGGTAAAACTATTGTTACTTTGAATTACATTAAACAGGGTGATATGCTCGCAAAGCAATCAAGAACTATAAACATAACGGTATATTAATTATTGCATAAGATTAAATATTTCATAGTACTCAGCATATTCATCACTCAGTTCGCATATTCATATAGCGATACTTCGTCTAATTCCGTTAGCGGGCAATATACGTTTATCAGGCAGGATTATTTTGGATTGAATGATGAATACGAAACTCCGTATTTTATATTCAAAGGGCGGGAACCAGGACCAGTTATGATACTGAACGGTGGCATCCACGGTGATGAAATTGCTTCATATATGGCATGTGATTCAATTTTAAAATATATCAATCTTACTGCCGGAACATTAATTGTTATACCACGCACTAATATTATTGCATGCAGGCAGAACACACGGCAAGTAAATTTTGATTTTAATCACGCATTCCCCGGTGATATTACCTCCGATACTTATGAATACAGGCTGGCTTATGAATTTATGTGGCTGGTTGATTCAGTTAAACCTGATCTTATTATAAATCTGCATGAAGCAAGAACTAAATGGTCGCCCAAAGCATTAACTGACCCGGATAAAGCGTATGGACAGATAGTAATTTCATGCCTTCAGCCGTTTGAAGAATTGCTTGTTAGGACTGTTGATAATATGAATAAAAAAATACCGGCGGGTGATTTTCAGTTCAACATGCATTATTATACGTTCAGCTCTCACAGCTCGCTTGATAACTTTGTTTCCAAATTCAATATTAAATCATATACGATTGAAACTTTTCGCGGCTTTAATATCGAAGACAGGGTAAAGCTGCAAACAATTGCAGCACTTCAGTTCATGGAAGAAATAGGGCTGGAGTTTGATTTTCCTTTAGAAATGATAACATTAAAATAAGATTTAAGTCATTGTAAAATAATGAGATGCCGAATAACTAAATTATATTAATTGCTTTATTTGGAAAATTGTCTTATATTTATGGACAAATGTCTAATTAATATTGTTGAATAGTTATGAATATCGAACAGAAACTGGATAAGGAAATCGCGACATTCGTTAAAAAAACTTTCAAAAGCGATGAACTAGTATCCTTTAAACAAGATTTAACATATACGGAATTTTTGAATGATAAAATGTTAATTATCTTGACAATAAGAAAAGGTATTCCATACTCACTTTTTAATATTATTCAGGATTATACACCTTTCAGCGAAATTGACTGGGCAAATTTTCTTGATATATCAACTAAATCTTTACATAGGTATAAACTATCGTCAAAGCAATTTAAACCGATCCAGTCTGAAAAAATAATTGAAATGTCGGAAGTAACAAATGTTGGTATAGATGTTTTTGGAGATATTGATAAATTTAAATTGTGGCTGGATACTCCTAATTATGCATTGGGTAATTTGAAACCTAAGGAATTATTAAAAGATTCTTATGGAAAAGATTTAGTTATAAGTGAGTTAACGAGAATCAATTATGGTATTTTAGTCTGAAATGGAAGTATTCAGATTAAACCGTAAAAAGTATTCAAATTTACTTAACGGAAAAGGTGCAGCTTTAAAAGGAGCCAGATGGAATTCAATTGGAGTCGAATTAATTTATACAGCTTCAAATAGGTCACTCGCAATGGCTGAAATTGCTGTGCATTTTACATTGGCAACTCTTCCTGATGATTATCAGATGATGACAATATCCATTCCAGATGATATTCCTCTAAAGAAATTAAGTATAAGTGATTTACCCGTGGATTGGAATATTTTTCCTCACCCTAAAGCAACCCAGGTAATAGGCGATAAATTCGTTTCAGATAATAAATACTGTGTTTTGCAAATTCCATCAGTAGTAACAAAAGGCGATTATAACCTATTGATTAATCCTATGCACAAAGAATTTTCAAAAATAAAAGTTATAGACTCAACAGATTTTCCATTTGATAATCGCATTCTTAAAAAATAAACTAATTTAATATTTCTTTTAATATCATGAAAAACCTCAAATACTTATTTGCACTTGTATTATCCCTGTGTATGGTTTCATTTACATACTCTCAGGAAAAAACCTACACTGAAAAAGTTGCTGAAATATCGGCAACTGTTGGTGAAAATTTCACAATTTCACTTGAATCAAACCAGTCAACAGGCTATTCATGGTCATGCGGCATGGTGAGCGATAACTCACAGGTTGTTGTAGCCGGTATGGATTATGACCTTCCTGATAACTCGAAAACAGGGCAGGGCGGAGCAGAAGTCTGGCACATGAAAGCTGTCTCAACAGGTACTGTTAAGCTGATGTTCTATTACGCAAGGTCTTGGGAAAAAGACCCTCCTGCAAATACAGTAACATTTACTGTAACAATAAAGTGATTAATTGCGAGGAACGAAGTGACGAAGCAATCTCATCATTGCATTAATTTAATCATGAGATTGCTTCGCTGCGCTCGCAAAGTGAGTATGTTTTGCGAGGAACGAAGCGACGTGGCAATCTTATCAATAAAAAAATAAATTTGTTTTCTTTGAATGAGATTGCTTCGCTTCGCTCGCAAAGTGAGAATGTTTTTCGAGGAACGAAGTGCCCGCCTGCACCCGTCTATGACGTGGCACCTATGGCGTGGACGTGGCAATCCCATTGAACTACAATTAAATTGCAGGTAGCATATTTTGGAGTGCACTGACTATGTCAGTGCATTTACCATTTTTCTATTTCTTTACCGAAGTTCCCTCAAATTCAATTCTTGTATCATTCACACTTATCAACTCAGATAACTCGTAAACATTCTTATATCCATAACCATATAAATTAATGTAAGTCGGAATATTCAGCGCAAGCGTTATTCCTTTATCTCCGCCGCCTTTTTTCAGATCAATAGGCATTGACATCTTCGTTGGAAAGTTATTCTGGTCATCTTTAAAATTATTATTGCAATAAATCAATACTTTGGTATCAAAAAACGGAATAACCTTTGCAAGGTTTTCCTGTGTGAAGTCAGAAAAGTTCAGATGAACAGCGCCTTTAACGTGCTTGCTGTTATACATTGAGTCCGACCTTGCATCTAAAATAATAACACCTGTTTGCTTTGCCATTTCCAGGAACGAGTGCATGTCAACCAATCTGGTTTTCCTGTGCTCCTTAACTTCTGCCATAAGTTTATCATAATCATTAAAGCTTACCAGTGGTGATATTTCCTGTGAAAATGCTGAAATTGAATATACAAACAGAAATGCTAAAATAAAGTTGATTTTTCTCATTTTTCCTGAAATTTTGTGGTTATTATTGTGTTTTATAGTCAATAAAGCAACAAAATGTTCCAATAAAAAGTAAAAAAAATAAGCACTTTCTTTTAAATGGTGATAATTATCGCAATTACCCTGTCACTGAATGCCTCTAATCGGTTTTAGTCATCCCAAAAATGTGTTTTTGATGATCTATACAATAGTAACATCATTCAAAGTTTAACAGATAATCTTAATTGCCCGCCTAAACCAAGTTCTACTATTTTTTGTAGAGTTGAAATTCGAACTTCTTTTACGTTGTTTTCGATTTTGGAAATATAAGATTTAGTAGTGCCAACTTTATCTGCAAGTTCTTCCTGTGTCATTCCTTTTTCAAGTCGAGCTTGTTGAATGATGAAGCCAAGCTTAAATGCTTCATAGCCTTTCTCAAACTTGTCACGTTTGGAAGTTCCTTTATTACCGTACTGTTCTACTGCAAACAGGTCAAGTGATTTTAAATTTATTTCTTTCATAGTTTTATCGTCATAAGTTAGGGTTACTTTGTCCAGTTATCTATTTCAAGTCCCTTTATTCTTTTGAAGTGTGTGGTATTGTTTGTGATGAGTTGCATTCCATTTGCAATTGCGATTCCTGCAATCAAAGTATCAGTGTGTCCAATTTCTGTTCCTTTTTTTCTTAGTTCTGCTTGAATTGTTACAGCAATTTTCGCAGTCCGTATTGTTAGTGGTATAACTTTGTTTAACGCAACAAAGTTCTCAAATTTAGTTAACTGTTTTCTAGCGTCTTTGTATAAAAGTCCGTTTAATATTTCGTAATAGGTAATAATGCTCAAACTAATAAATCCAAATTCTTTCAAATGTTCGTCAACCCTTACAATAACTTTTGAGTTTCCTCTTAAAAATTCAGAAAGAATGTCGGTATCAAGCATGGATGGTTTCATTGGTCAATGTTGCGGTCAAAGAGTTTGGTTCTGGTCTTTTTAGTTTGGTTTAAAAAGTCAACGTAGTCCTTGCTGCTCATATCGCTAAATGCTCCACCATAAGAAAGAATTTTTTTTCTTAAAGTGTCTGTCCGCTTGGTTTTGGGAGTCAATGAATGAACGAATTGATAAAGTTCTTCCAGTCGGTTAACCGGAACATCTTTCATTTCTTTTAGTATAGTGTTTAAAGTTAGCATATTATAGAATATTTATCTAAATTTAAAGAAAATAAGTTGCATTTTAAAGTGGAATATACGGGCTTACACAAATGTAAATTTATTGCACGACCTGTCCCGCCTTAGCGGGACACTTTTGCCGAAGGCATTCCTTCGGAACAATTTGCATTGCACCCGCAATATTCGGCAACCCTTGTTGTGTGTTCGTGCATTAGTCAAAATGGTATGCTTTGGTAATAATTTTTTGAAGATTTAAATTCTTTTCCTTTGTTTCTGTAAGCATGCCTTGTAACAAAGAATTATTCCTTTTTACAAAGTGTGCCTTCATCAGCAATTCATTAAGCAATTCTTTATTTTCTGAAAAAAGTTCAGGATTACCAATCGGTCTTGTTATTTTTTCTCCGTTAATCATTGTTTCAAAAACCGTAACATCAAATACCTTGGACATGGCATCTCTGTAATTAATTAATTGAGTCTCTTTTAATTGTTGGCCTTTTACTATTTCAGCATACAGATATTGATATGCTTCTAAACTGTCTATAATATTTTTGTTATGAATTAGTCGTAACCCCCCGGCATTATTTAGTTGTTTTAGCGTCCCGTCTCTCATATTAAAAAAAGTTCTGTTAGAGAATGCCCTACCATAATAATAAATGGAATTAGTTTCTTTGGAGTAATGAGGTGTGGTCATTAGCAAAAATAGAGAATCTCCCTGCTGCTTAGCCAACACATTTTGTTTTTGAACCATTTCAATATTTCTAATATCAGTCTGCAAATCAACTAATAATGATTGCATATATTGTTTTTCTCTTTCGGCTTCTGAAACATTTTCACGAATATTTTCTGCAAAAAATCCCAAAGTCACGGCAAGAAATATCAATAAGAACTCGATAAAGTATTCTTTCCATTTTTTAGGTTTATGAAGATAATCAGGGTGAAGATGTACTTCCGCATTTTCTTTTAGGTTTTCAGAGTCATTAGTAGAAATAATTTCATCTGAAAGATTGTCGGATTGAGTGTTTACCGGATCGCTTAAAATTTTGCGATCAAAATTGTCTGCCATATATATATTATTAGTTAGGTAAATTATTAAAAGTTAAAGTGGCATGACGCATAACCGCATCGGGGCTTGGCGAAGGTGGCGAATACGAAGCACAAAACTGTCTGCCACCACAAAACTTGATACGAAAAACCAAACTTCCATTAACCACAAAACTGTCTTTGGAACACGAAACCCCGCCTTTTGGGTAGGTGCTGTTATAAGCTGGGCGTTTTACAAATTGTTTAACCATTCATTTTTTATTTCTACTGTCTCGGTTAATTTTGTTCCAACGCCTAAATTCAATTCTTTTAATTTGTCGCAAAGAAGATTACCGTCTACCAAGTCAATTGGTGGCGCACCGTCTCTCGTTGCTTCTTTAATTGCTTCTTTGGTAAAAGTCCCGGTCGTAATAAATAAACCTTTTACATCTCTGCCAATCATTGCACCTCAAAATTCTCTCATGTCTTTAGGTGTCACGGAACCTTTGTAGCGTTTGCATTGAAAAATAACATAGAAACTTAAAAGTCCGTTTACTCGAACAATTCCTTTTCCGTCAATTCCTCCGTCACCAGATTTTCCAGTAACTTCTACTTGAAAAAAACCGCTTTCTCTTAAAAGTCTTTGTGATAAACGCTCAAATGCGTCAGGCTTAATTTTGTAAAGAACAGTTAAAAGTTTTTCTTTCCACTCTTCGGAATTGTTTACTCCTTCTGTAACCTCTTGCTCGATTTCTTCAACTGTCTCCGTAGCAGTTTTTGCCTTGGGTAAATTTGGTTTGTCTTGTTCCCTTACCGCTCTTACAATTTCGATGTGGTCAAGTTTGTTAACATCTATGTCTGCTTTTGTTAATGCCCAAATTCCGCGAGATGAGTTCTCAAGAAGTCCAAATTTTTTGAGATAAGTTCTACTCCAAGCAAGTCTATAATCAACTTCAATTGTTGTTCCTCCGTCACCGTGTGGGATTAGTAAAATGTCGTCTGAGATTTTTGCAATACCGTAAACTTTATTGTTAATTTCTTCAACTGTCCCTGAGCCACCTAATTCTTTAAGAGCCTTAACTGTCGGAACAATTAATTCGTCAAAAGATGGTAGATCGCTATTTGCTTTTTTTCGTGCCATATGTTTTTCTTAGTGGAATGTCTGTCTTTACGCCTTGCTTATAATGTCCAAATATACACATTGCGTAAACTATATCAATTCAGTAAGGTTATACATATTGCATAAATCGTATGCTGTCTAAGTATCATATATTTCTTACGCCACTTCAATCCCCAGCACCGCATCTCTTAATCTTCCGTTAGGCTGCTTGTAGAATGGTACGCCAAGCACTCTGTAACCTTTTACTTTAAGGTCATAGCTTAAATTTCTTATCGTATCAGCTTTTTCCGCTTCAATTGAAAGAAATAAAAATTCCGCAATTTTCTTTGCATCTTCCTTCGAAAAATTAAAGCCTGTCATTTTCACGTTATACTTTTGCGGTGAGGGGACTGCGTTCTTTGTGGTGAAGCTCACACCTATATTTTTTGCAGATTCTATCGGCATCCAAAATGCAGGCACATAGAACAATACATCGCCCTCAGTTTTATTGCCGCCGCCAAATAGAGTAGATATCCACCCGCCCGATGAATCACGTGAGTTTATCTTCACATAAGTATCAACCAGCCAGAACCCTTTATAGACTAATTCGCCATCTCCTTTAACTAAAGGAGCCGCAAAATTAACATCTATCGGCACAAGCTCATCATTAACTATTTCCCACCCGTTGCCGCAACTTGAGCAATATACTATGCTGTCATTCATCTCAACGGTTAACCCGCTATCGCATGATTTACACTTTACCGCTATTAATTTAAAGTCTTCCATGGTTTTAATCCTGAACGCAGTGCCTGCCTGCCGTAACGGCAGTTCAGGCAGGAAGGATCTCACTGTTTCTTCTATAATCTTTAAATTTAATAAAATCGTTTAAAATTGATGAGACCCTTCACTTTCGTTCAGGGTTATTTATCTCCTCAAAAAACTTGATGCTATACTAGCTATATCAACAACATTACCAACAGAAGCCATGCTTTTTATTGTAGTAGTTTTTTTGCCGAACATCGATTTCTTCGGGGGAGCCACAATACCTGTGCCTTCTTCAACTTCGCCTCCATAGCGGAATTTCTTATATCCCCACATAATTATTATTACACCAAATATCAGCGCAATTACATACATCACCAGAGCTGCTTCTGCGCTATCGCCATTGCCAACTATCCCGAAAATACCAAAGAATGTTATTAAGTATGAACCAACTGCAGTTCCGAAAATTCCCATAACAGCGCGGTATAAGTTGTTGCCCGGAGCCTTGCCATAACATATCGTTCCGTCTTCGCCATCAACTACAACCTGGTATGTTTTGCCCTTTGTTACATACCTTACTACCCATAACGGGTAGTAAACAATAGATATATTGGGTCTAACCAGATCATTATGCTGGAAAGTAATAGTATCAACCTTAACGGAATTTACAGCCTCTTCAATAAACTGACTCTTTGCAATATCCGTTACTTCTTTTTCAGATGAAATAATATTGAAGAGCATTCCTTCTGACTGCAATTCCTCAAAATTAACAGCGCGCATTTCATCGCCTGCAAGATTTACTTTCCTAACGCCAAGTTCTGCAACATCACATGCAGCAAATGTCCTGTCAAAAGGTTTTTGTATCTTTTTTTCAACATCAACATAATAAGTTGTAGTTCTGCCATTGATAGTTTGCGTTCTTCTTTCCTTGCCAAACACCCATCCAATAACATCAGCTCTAACACGCCAATAGGGGATATAGACTAAAAATGCATCATCAAGCTTTGCTGTGTTTTTAAGTCCGCGTGCTTTTGCAAAACCCTTGCCCAGCCAGTTGAACATATTCTGTATGGCGATGTTGCGCTGAATTTTTCTGGGAACGTAATACTTTACAACTCCATCTACACCCTTAGTAAGCAGCAGTGTACCGCAATACTTACAGTTGAAGGTCTTAATACCTTCACGCAAGTCAAGCTCACCTGAACAGGCGGGACATGTTATCCCTTTTAATACTTTTCCTTTTATTGCTTTTCCGTTTAATACTTTTTCAGCCAATCTTGTTCAATTAAGAATTAGAAATAATAATAATAATTTAAATGCTATCTTTTCAATCTGACAATCTGATTAATCTGACAAATTGTTTTAAACTTTCTTCGCTATAATATACGCTAAAATGATCAATGGAACCGATACCAGTCCGTATGCAAATATCTTAAAGAACTCCGCAGTTAATAAAGATTCTACTAAATCTCCACTGTTGAGCACAAATCCTAATACATAACAAATAATACTTGTCAATATGAACGCGGCAATACTTAAGCCGAAAATAATCCTGAAAGGAGCTTCGCTCTTAGCCGGATAAATATTGGAATATACCTGACCTGATGATGCTTCAACAAGCGCAGTATAACTTTGCCCGCCAAAATTGTAATAGAATTGATAAAAAGGGATATGCACAAGAGCAGCTTCGCTTACAGTATCCAGGCTAACCCCTGAGCCCTGAAGCCATGATTGAGCTGAATCATACAGTACATCAGGCTTTACTATCTCATGGTCATTATGTAAGTTTTTATCATAAAATTTCAAAGCTCCTGCAGGTATCTGCAGCTTCTTAATTTCAGATACCGAAGTACTTGCCGCAGGCTGAAGATATATCTTATCACCGGAAGCATCTTTTGTCTTGAAATACCATATAGGGAAAAAGTAAAATTCACTTTTCACTATCTTTGCTTTTTGGTCAAGATCCTTTACTGTATGATTGCCAGACATCCAGCGTTTCAGGTTGCCTTCGGCTTCGTTTGGTTTAAAATTGGAATTTAAAAGGTAATGGAAAACTACTTTTCTTTTATCAAGGAATAATGCCGATGCGCAAAAAGGACATTCAATAAAAGTTTCATCCTGTTGTACGGTAACATCAGCCCCGCATTGTGTACATTTTATCTGCATAGTCTTAACTCTGAGCGCAAGCACTTGCCCGCCTTAGGCGTGGAAGAGTCCACGCTTTTTCTAAACAATTGAATTGAAAAAAAAAAAATGAATGTTTTGAAGATAAGAACTGGATTTTTCGCCCTGCATCAAACTGCGTTTTATGCAGGACTCAGAATTTTTAAGGACAGACAAGAATGTCTGTCCCACTATTGATAAATCTTATAACTTCGCTAGCAGGTCTTTTTTCTTTACATCAAATTCTTCCTGCGTTAAAGCACCTGCATCTTTAAGCTTTGCAAGCTTTTCAATTGTAGCTAGTACATCATCCTGTGATTGCTGTACAGGCGGGTTCTGCTGTTGATTGCTCTGCTGGTTATTCTGCTGCTGATTCTGCTGTTGATTACCCATTGAACCCATCATCATATTAGCCATTGTCATACCTGCGCCAAGTCCAACGCCAAGACCTGCCGTACCGCCTGCGCCCTGGTTTTCGGCAGCTTTTTCCATTGCCTGCGCTGTTTTGAACTTCATATAATTATCCAAATTTCCAATTGCGCCCATGGAGCTTCTCTCGTTGATCTTTTCCTGTACTTCATCCGGCGGAACTATACCAATAATGATTAGATCGGTTAGCTCAATACCCATTGAATTGAAGAAATCGGTAACTTCGGCTTTAATGCCAGTTTCAATCTGCGGGTAATACTGCCCGAGATCAAAAACAGTTTTTAAGTTCTTGCCAAGTACTGTATTCAGTCTGGATACAATTGAATCCCTTAAGTAATCTTCAATTTCATTGGTAGTATATTTACCCTGTGTACCAACTATTTCATTTATGAAAAGCTGCGGGTCTTTAACTCTCAATGAAAATTTTCCGGAAGCGCGAAGCTGAACAAATGAAAGCTCGGTATCACGGAAGTTGATAGGTGACTTGGTTCCCCATTTGAGGTCAATGAATTTCTTCATTGATACATAATACACCTGTGCCTGGAACGGCGAGTTAAATCCGAAAGGCAGTGAAAGCAGCTTGGTTAAATATGGAATGTTGGCTGTAGTTAATGTGTGACGACCTGCACCAAATACATCCAAAGCTTTACCGTCTTTGTAGAATACAGCAGCTTGTGTATCCTGAACGATAAGCTGGGCGCCCATTTTTATATCTGTTGAACCTGCCTGCGGTTCGCGATGAACCATCTCTTTGCCGGATTCATCAAAAAACTGGATTATTTCTAAAGCATTACCCATTTTAAATTTCCTTCTATATTAATTGTTTTATTTTTGTAAAATTAATCATTTAAGCAATAAAATACAATTATAGAACTTGTACTTTGTGCTTTTGTTTCAGGAAAATTTTTTTACCAATGTTTTAGAAATAGGATTATTGTTTTATGCAGAATCTCGCTGTTTTTGATGATTATACAATCATTTACAGTCTTTAAATAAATGTATGTTTTTGTAAAGCTACATATGTCCCCCTTGAAAAGGGGAAGAGGATCTGTAATTCCGTGAGATCCAAGATTGAACAAAATTTTTACCCTACGTAAATTCCGGTCGGGGATTTGGAATTATCGTTAACCGGGAAATTTCTAATCCCCATCATAAATTCAGGCAGCGAAAAGATTTTCTTTTAATTTTGGATCAACCAATATAAATGCTCAATCTCCTCCTTTTCAAGGGGGACAATTTCTTAAATGAGAATAGTATCAATTTAAGTTTTATACATATCATACCAAATTGCTATTAAAATTAAACATTTGTATTTTGCGGGGTTAAATTTAAGCTAAAATAATATGGAGAAGAAACACTCATTAATGCAACGGCTTGGCTTATTTACTGCAGTTACAATTGTAATTGGCTCAATGATAGGCTCCGGTATTTTTAAAAAATCCGCATCAATGTCAGGTGAACTTGGCGCTCCGGGTATTATCCTTGCAATATGGTTGATAGCCGGTATCATAAGCTTGATTGGCGCTTTAACCAACGCAGAAGTTGCTGGCATTTTACCCAGAGCTGGTGGTCAATATGTTTACTTCCGCGAAATGTATGGTAACTTTACAGCTTACCTGTACGGCTGGGCAATCTTTGCTGTGATACAAACTGGCTCAATTGCATCTATTGCTTATGTGTTTTCGGGGTACTTTGAATATTTCTTCCCTGCGCCGCATCTATCGCGAGGTTGGGAAGAATGGGGATTTTCTCTAAAATGGGGTGAACAGGTAATACTTGACCTCTATCCGCTTAAGGATATTGGTTTAAAGATGCTTACAATATTTTTAATAATGTTTCTTTCAACGGTTAACTTCTTCGGTGTTGCATTCGGGGGAATAGTTCAGAATGTCTTTACAGTCCTTAAAAATGTTGCTATAGCTTTTATTGTTGTTCTGGTGCTTACTGCAGGTGCAGGTTCTGTATCAAATTTCAGTCCGTTTATAAATTCAGCATTCCAGTATCCTTCAGGCAGTTTGCTTGGTGGAATTGTCCTTGCCTTGAGCGGAGCATTCTGGGCGTATGACGGGTGGAATAACATTACATATCTGGGCGGTGAGGTTAAAAATGCTCAGCGCAATATTCCCAAAGCAATGATATTTGGGATGTCCTTTGTGATTGTTGTTTACTTGCTTGTAAACCTTGCGTACTTCTACGTTCTGCCTGTTGATGTTATGAAAGATTCCTCCTTCCTCGCGGCTGATGTTATGAAAAGATCAGTGGGCGAGTGGGGCGGCGCATTTGTAGCTGTGGCAGTACTTGTATCAACATTCGGCACAACCAACGGAACAATACTTGTAAGCGCAAGGGTTTATTACGCAATGGCTAAGGATGGTTTGTTCTTTAAGAAGCTTGAAGACGTTCATCATAAATATAAAACCCCCGGGACTTCTATTATTATACAGGGAATTTGGGCAAGCTTAATTACAATGACGGGTACATTTGACCAGTTGACCGATATGCTGATATTTGTTTCATGGATATTTTATGGTATGGGTGCGTATGGTGTATTTGTTCTGCGAAAGAAAATGCCTAATGCCGAGCGTCCATATAAAGCATTCGGCTACCCGATACTACCAGCTTTCTTTGTTGTTTTCTCCGCATTCTTCGTGGCATTCAGTATATGGTACAACGTTCGTAATGCAGTGTTTGGATTGCTGCTTGTAGCGATCGGTATCCCGTTGTATTTCTGGTTTAATAAACAAAAGAAGGAAGAAACCGTATAACGAAGTCACCGCGCAAGCGGGGAGCCATGTAACTAGTTTTGTTGGTGACAACACCAACAAAGGGGGAAAGGGGGAAAATATCTGTAATTCTATGATTAATGCTACTAATTGTTTTGGCAGTCTTCTTATTTTAAACATGTTTTTATTGCAAAATTAACTATAATTATCAACTATTTACATTCTAAACGGTCAACTTGAGTAATATTAATAAACTGATCTCGAGTCCCAAAACATAAAAACCCAAAAAATTCATGTAATTCGTGATTTATTTGTGTAATTCGTGTTCTGTTTTAATTCAGGAACTATAAATTTATACCTGTTGTTGAGTAATTTCCCGAAAATATTGTTTTTTAATATTATTTTACTATTTGTTTCACTATCATTATATACTATATTAGTGTATCATATATTTCAGATAAATTAATATTCATTCTATGACTAAATCTAATTTAACTTCCATCCTCTTTCTAGTACTCTTAATTACAGCAGCCTCTGGTTTCAATTCATATATTTATTCCCAGGATGAAGTTTTAATTGACTCCCTAATTACAGGCAATAAATACCGCATCACTTTATATAACGATAAAGAAGTTATCGGTAAAGTTGTTAAACAGGATTCTATTTACGCATACATTGTAACAGAAACAGGCACTGTGCGCGTTCGGTTTGAAGATGTATTCAGCGTTTCAAAAAGTACTATTCCCAAACTTATCAAAGCAATGTTTACTCTCGGAGGCGGAATTCTTTTGCAGGGCGGAAACTATGATGGACCGCGAGGGTCTAATAAACCCGGTTTTTCAATTCAGGTAACGGGATTGTATCCATTCAGCGAAAACAAAGCTATAAGGCTTGATATCAGCTTCGGTAGAATTAAAAAAGAGCCTCAAGTTTATGCGTATTATGAGCTTTATCCTTCAACTTATTCTAAACAAAATATAGAGCACTACAGCGCTTATGCTGATTTTATTTTCGGTGATTTTTCAACAGCTTCCAAATTCAGCGTTTACGGACTGGGCGGAGTTGGCATTATGCATATTGCTGAAGGAAGCTATGATTATACTTATTATAATTATTATGATTCAACATACAGCATCAGATCAAACAAAGGATACAACTATTCTCATTTCAGCTTAGCTTTAGGAGGTGGTTTCAGGTTTAAGATAAATAATAAACTTGGTGTATTTGCTGAAGCGCAATATAATATGTCAACTTATGAGGGTTTCTTCTTTTTCTTTGGAAGAGGATATTTCCCAATCAGGGCAGGTTTAACTTATACATTTTATTAATCCTGACACTCTATGAAAAACTATTTGGTTTTTATTATTTTCGCCTGCTGTATATCTACTGTTGTTATTTCACAAAACAAAAACGGTGATTCACTATATTACGGCAGGGTGTGCAAACTTGTTTTATTTAATGGTTTTCAAGCCGAAGGTAAGATCACTAACAGGAGCGCCGATACCGTTACTCTGCAAACTGATATTACTAATTTATTTATTCCTGTTAAAGATATTAAATTTGTTCTGAACCCGGATGTTGAACTTTCTGATCTTGAGGAAAATGATACCCTTAACTACAAAACTATAAATATTACTAAAGTTAAAATTGATACAACCGATGAATGTGATATTTATATGAACGATAAATCCATTTTAGCGGGCGTTGAGCTTGTTAAAGATACTGATTCAACACTTAAAATAATTAAAAATGACAGGTCAAAAATAATTAATATTGCGGGCATTAGAAAAATTGTATTCAAAACCCCTGCACCATTTGGTAGAGGCTACCTTATTGGTTCAGGTATAGGATTCCTTATAGGTTTTTTCCCTCTGGCTTTAAGCAAGGGAGGCGGTCACCCTGATATCAGCGGTTTTGGACCGGGAGTTATATTTGGTTTAATCTGCTCAGTTCCTGCAGGATTAATTGGCGGTGTTATTGGAGTTTTATCAGCTTCTGACGATGTGTATCTGTTTGAAAATGGAATTTACCCTGTAAAAATTAAACGTATCATTTATGCAATGGAAAAGCATTTTTGACCTTAAATTATCAGTTTTATTATTTACTCAAGTTGACCGCCTCCGATACAGAAACCGTTAAAACTTCTCTTTTTATCATTTCCCCCTATCAGGTCGAAGAACTGGCGAAGACATGTGGGA
>JAYTUN010000083.1:0-7725 GCA_043744495.1 Ignavibacteria bacterium | reverse complement strand
TTCCTTTTCTATTTTATGGATAAATTCTGTCTTTGAATCTGTATAACCCATTTTAGCTTCCCAGTCTATTTTTGGTTATATGGAGCTATTTCTATCTTCAATTTGTATAACAATAATCTAACTACAAAGTTACTGTAATTTTGTTCTTATCAAAGTCTAAAATAACCATATTATTCCCATCATACGGTTTTTCTATTAAACCTGATTCAGCGGATTTTTTTTCGATTTCTTTAAGGTATTCAATATCAGGAATTTTAATTGTGAAATTTATAAGTCCTGCTGAATTTTCCGGTGCCGGATATCCATTTTTTGATGACCAGACATTTACCCCAATATGATGATGATAACCACCCGCAGCGAAGAACATAGCACCGGAGTATGTTGAATTGGAAATGTTCATTCCCAGTATCATACTATACACATGCTGAGCTTTATTGATATTGGATACAGATAAATGAATATGTCCCATGTCAGTATCAGGGTGTATACCGTTCCATACATCTCTATCATCAAGCTCGTTTGTTAATACAGTAAGGTCTAACGGTAATGTTGCCATTTGTACTTGACCCATATCATACTGCCACTCTTCACGCGGCTTATCGGTATAGAGTTCAACACCGTTCTCATCGGGATCCTCAAGATAAATTGCTTCGCTTACCAGGTGATCTGAAAATCCCCGGAACTTTACCTTGTTATCAAAGAGTCTCAGGAATATTCTTGCAAGCTCTTTCCTGTTTGGTAATCTGATAGCTATGTGGAATAAACCTGTTGTCCCTCTTGGCTGGTGAATAGCATTTTTATCCTCATGCATAGAAATTATGTAAGGCAGATTGCCGGTAGCAGAAAGCTGCGCAGAGGTTTCATTTTCGGAAATAATTTTAAATCCAACAAGATGTGAATAGAAATTCAGTGAGCGCTTAAGATCTTTAACCCTCAGGCTGGCACTCTGAATTTTTGTGTTATCAGGTAATTTCATATATTTTTTCTAAAAAGTAAAAGCGAAGGAAATAATTGCCTTCGCTTTTAGAGATAAATAAAACTTTAAATTAAACTGCAGAAGTCTTTTTTGATTCTTTGTTAAATATTCCGGCAAGCAGTAAAGCGCCGCCCATTAGGCCTGCATCTTTGTAAAAACCCAGCATTCCCATTTGCAATGTCTCAGGTTTCATCAATGCGGGAATGTGAATTGTAACAATGTAGATAAATAACAGTAAAGCAAGCAATAGCATTGCCGTTTTACCCTGGAATTTTGTTATGGCTGCAATTCCCGCAAGCAGCATTGCTATACCTGTAACGTATATCCAAATAATACCGCCTGGTATTGGCACCATGCCTGCCATCATAGAAGCATTCATTAAATGTCCGGCACCAAAACCTAAAAATGGAATTGCAAAAAAAATTCTTGCAACAACTCCTGTTAATATATTCATTTCTCTAACTCCTTCAGTAAATTAAATTGATTTATTTATGTAATATTTTTTAATATCAGTTCAGTGAAAAATTCGGTATTTGAAAACTTACGCTGTTATGAAAAGTAAGCTTATGTATTTTGTATATAATATGGCTTGCTATCGGGAAAGTATCCAGCAGCTCTCTTACCTTACTTTCTGTTTCAGCAATAATATTTATCCAAAGCTTACCGCTTTCCAAAGAAATCGCATAGCTTGTAATGATGCCTTCATTCACAAGTTTGTTTACCATAGCTCTTTGCCTGGGAACAAGCGAGAGGAAATCATCGGTGAACGGTACGGGCAGATCAATATCTGCCATGAATTCATATAGTATCTGCATAATTTATTTTAGTCCTTCAAATAAGTCGTTTAATTTTGGTTCGTGTGTTTCCATAAAAAGTTCAAACACGCATTCTTCGGGGATCTGTTCTTTTATCTTTGTTGCATTGATAGTATCCATAAAAGTAACGTAACAATCCAATGCTTTAATTGAATTTTCAACATCCTGTTTATCTACTTTTACTATACAGTCTATTTCTTCAAGTTTAGAACCGCTTATCTTAAAATGGGTTTGTTTAGCCGCAGCTTCTTCTGTGATTGTAAAAAATGCAAGTCTTTTTAAGTAAGGAGCATTTTTCTTCATTTCTACAAACACCCTTTTAACTATCCCATGAATTATCAGGTGATCATGAAACCCGCTTATTCCATGGACAGCATAAGTAACGACCACATCAGGCTTTAGCCTTTCAATTTCATCTTGTACAACCTTTTCAATATCGCGGGGGTCCATTTCTTTAAGTCCGCTATCCGGCAGGTCAAGTACATTCATACCGCTCAGGTTAAGGACTTTTGCTACATCAAGCATTTCCTTAAACCTTATCTCACCCATTTCTTCTATGGAATAGCCGTATTTATGACGCTGTTTTGTTGCGCCTCCTTTTGTTAATGTGAGCAAATAAACTTCGTTGCCATCCCTGCGCTGTTTTGACATCACCTGTGCGGGACCGAAAGACTCATCATCAGGATGAGGAAATATATATAGTATTTTCATATTATTTATTGATGTATAATTATTGTTCGGAATAAATTTTTACTTCCATGTAACTTTTTGATCCAAAGGGATTGTTCTTTTTCCTTCGTATGAACTATCTGTATATCCTAGATAGACCAATCCCATAACATTATCATCCATGTTCAATCCAAGGAATTCCTTCATTTCATCTGAATGCAGCATACCGCCTGTTGACCAGAAGTTTGCAATCCCCAGCGCAGTTGCCCCAAGCAGTATATTCTGCATAGCTGCTGCTGCTGCTGAAATTTCTTCAATTTCAGGTACTCGTTTTTCAGCATCGCGCTTCATAATACATACTATTATATGTGATATGTTATTTCCGTTGCCAAGTATCTTTTCGTACTTATCATTTTTGAACTTATCCTCCGGAACACTTTTCCTGTAAAGCTCAGCGTGGCTTGATACAAATTCCCTTGCTTTAGCTCCGGGGTAGACTATAAAACGCCATGGTTCAGTATGTTTATGGGTAGGCGCCCAGTCAGCCAGTTCAAGTAACTGTTTTACCTGTTTATCCGGTATTATTTTACCGTTCATTTTCGCGGGCTTAACTGTTCTGCGGTTTTTAATTACATCAGAAACTATTTCAAATTTATTTTCCATAGCTGGTATAAAATATTATTATTAATATATTATTTCATTGGTACTTCTAGTAAAAGTAGCTCGGTATTTTCATCAGCAGTAATTTCTACATTATCCGTGTCTTCAATTCCGATAGCATCTCGTTTATTTAAAGTTTCGTTTGCAGTCTTTATACTTCCATTAAGGAGAAAAATGTAAATACCATTTCCTTTATTATGTATATTATAAGTAACATTCACACCTTTATTAAGGTTTGCCAGAGAAAAATATGCGTCCTGGTTTATCCATAAAGCACCATTATCTTCCTCAGGTGATACAACTAACTGGAATTTATTCAGCCTGTCATTTGAATTATAGGATTTTTGGTCATATCTCGGCTTAATATCTTTTTCTTTCGGGAATATCCATATCTGCAGAAAATTCACCGGATCTTTTTTTGATGCATTATATTCTGAATGATATAACCCTGAACCGGCTGACATTATCTGTACATCACCGGTATTTATAACTTGCTCTGTGCCGGTGCTATCTTTATGCGCAAGCGCGCCTTTTAAAGGAATGGATACAATTTCCATGTTATCATGAGGGTGAGTGCCAAAACCCTCACCCGGCTGAACTATATCATCGTTTAATACTCTTAACAAACCGAAATTTACTCTTTCAGGATTATGATAAGAAGCAAAGCTGAAAGTATGATAACTGTTAAGCCATCCATGATCAGCATGTCCGCGTGAATCTGCTATGTGAACTATTGTTTTCATTTTATGCGAAACAACCTTCGGATATTTATCCTTTCAAATTGTGTATCTATTGAATTACTGTAACTTATGCAGCTAAGCTAACTTCAACAACTTCCTTCATTTCAGCAAGTATTTCAAGCTTAACATTCGGACCTACAACAATTCCGCCCGCTTCTGTAACAGCATTAAACTGAATGTCGTAATCAAACCTGTTTATTTTGCCTGTGATCTCAAAACCGGCTACATCCTGGTTATCAAAGCCTTTTGATTTACCGTTGTATTCAACATTAAGCGTTATAGGTTTTGTAATTCCCTTTATTGAAAAATCACCTTTAAGTTCATAGCGGCTATCAGATATTTTCTTAAAGTCTGTTGATGCAAATGTTATCTTCGGATGGTTCTCAGCATCAAAGAAGTTAGCTGATCTTAAATGAGAGTCTCTCTGCTCATTGTGTGTGTTGATAGTGGTAACGTCAGCTTCAAATGTTACCTTAGCATTTTCGAATGTATCATCTGATGATTCTATTTCAGCATCATATAAATTGAACTGACCGGTTACGGTTGAAACTAGTAAGTGCTTTACTTTGAATTTTACTTCTGAATGAATTGAATCAATTTTCCATTTTTTCATTTTATTACCCTCCAGGTATTAAATTAATTTTTTGTTTGGAAACTGTTTAAACATTATTTGTTTAAACACATATATATTTAAATTTTTTTAAATCTTATCTAAATATAACTTTTCAAGTAAATTTGAAAGCTGTTTACATTCACTTTTTGTAAGATTATGTGTATTTAGAGCATGTTCCTTTTCTATGAGTGGTTTTATCTTATCAACCATTTCAACTCCTTTTTCAGTTATTCTTGTAACCGAAATTCTTCTGTCTTCATTTGTTCTGTCGCGTTCAACTAATCCCTGTTTTTCAAGCCTGTCAATGATCCTTGTTATATCAGATGCTCTTTCAATCATACGAGATGCAATTTCGCATCTTGCATGGCCTTTAGGTGAAACTCCTTTTAATATTCTTAGCACATTGTATTGAGCACCGGTTATACCATATGGCTCTATCATTTTATCAAACCTTCCATCCAGCAATGCAACCGCAACTCTTAAATTCAGGTCAACTTCTTCACGTACCGGAATTTCTTTTGTCATCTTTAACCATTTTTTTAAAGCTTCACCCATTTCAATATCAATTTATATGTTCTAACATTATTTGTTACAACAAATATAATACATAACATTATGTGTGTCAACACCTATTTTCGTAAGTATACGAAAAAACAACGTAAAGCATTTGAATTATTTAGTGTATTTGTACATAAGGATGCTGTCAACATATTTTCCGGCGATTATCATATCACGGGGACATCTGCCTTCCTGCTTAAATCCAAGCTTTTTATACAGTGCTATAGCATTTTTGTTTGTTGAAAATACAGCTAAGGATATTTTTTTATTAATAGGATTTGCACTACCCCAGTTATAAGAGTCCATTAACCAGAATTTTCCCGATACCTTTGCCTCGCTATTTTTTTTTGATAAATACCGAAAATAAACCGGTATGAGCTGTTCTGCGGGTATCCCAGTTATCAAAAGAAATGATTCCTGCAATTTCATTTTTAACTTCAGCCACAAGATATGTTTTTCCCGGCGCTTCTTTGAATCTTTATATTCTCTTTGCTTCTGATTTAGCTGTAGATCTGTATTCATCAGGTTCTGCAAGTGTGTAAGGACCTTCTTTGATAATATCTCTCATTAATTTTATTATTGCTGCTGAATCTTTAACAATGGCTGTTCTTAATACTAATTTATTTCCGGTCTTTAATGTAAAATACTCTTCTTTAATTGTACTCATAAAAATTATTTTGTTAAAACCATTTTACTAGATTCATTAAATGTCTTGGAAACTCCATCCTTGTAGGTTGCAATCAGATTATAAAAATAAACACCGCTGGCAAGATCCTTAGCGTCAAAGTTTATGGATTTATTTCCGTTTTGCACTTCTCCGTCTATCAATGTTCTGACAAGTCTGCCTGCAGCATCGTATATCTTTAATGTAACGTAGCTATCAAACTTTAATGAATACTTTATTGTAGTGACCGGATTAAACGGGTTTGGATAGTTTGGAGATAATGAAAAATTTTCAGCAATTTCCGGATTGCGGACTTTGAGGGGAAAGTTTGTTCTGAACACATAAAGACCTGTTGTTCTATCTGAGGCTATAATTTTTTCAGAATTAAAAATATAAGGACCCCAACAGCCTTCATAAGTGAATCCATCATTTGCAGGATATGTATCATAAAATGCTGCTTCTTTTGGGTCAAATGGATTGCTAACATCAATAACTCTTAGCCCCGCAGTGTAATGAGCAGCAAATAAATACCTTCCGAAAAGCTCAACATTATGAATTATTGATGTTGTTATTCCTGTTGGCTGCCACTCGGCAATTTTAACAACGTTGTTTAAATTAGATATATCCCAAATTTTAAGCATTCGTGGGTTGCCGCCAATTTCATCTGTAACAAACGCATACTTCCTGTTTTCAGAAATTGCAATGTTATGCGGACCCGGGTTAGGAAGATTTTCCCAATGAGCAATATTTTTCATGTTATCTTTATCTCTTGCATCAATTACAGAAATTCTACCCGGCGGGTTATAAATATTACATGCAAAAATTGTATCGTTCACAACACGAGAGTCATGTACAACATAATCTTGCCATTCACCACGCTTAATTGGATTAACAGGATCAGCACTCAGATCTAAAACGAATAATCCTCCAATGTTATAATCACCTCCATTAATATATAAATAGGGTCCTGATTGAGAAATGGTATGACCCATTGTAAAATCGCCATAGTAAAAAGTATTTACAAGTCTTACTGAGTCCGGCAAATACTGAAGGTCAATAATTTGCAAACCGCTTGGAATACCATCAGCTACAACATAAGCGTAATGACTGAATACTTTCATTTCGCGGCAGCAGGAAGGATTGTTTAAACCCGGAAGATATGCAGCTTCATAAATATTATTTGTATCAGATATATCAATAAAAGCTGTGCCTTTGGCGCATCCAAGAATAGCGTATTCACTGCCATTTGGCGCGGTATAACCCCAGCAGGATGAATACTGTCCATCAGATGAATGATTGTTTATATTTGCAAGCTTTCTCATATTCTGTGACTGTTGAGAAAACAATGATAACGAGGGCAGTAAAAGGAAAAGTATAAATATCTTATAGTTCAATTATGCTTGATTTTATTTTTCTTGAATGACTGATAACAATGTATTATATTTGAAATAACATCATAATAAAAACAGGAGTTTCCGTGAAATACCGTCTGCTATTAATTGCAATGATTTTTTTCAATTTAACACAAATTTATTCACAAATAAAGGAAAGTAATCATCTTGCAGGTGTAACGCTTGGCTTTTCAAGCAAATCGCAAAATATTATCTTTGGAGCAAACTATGAATACGAACTGCCTCAATCAGGAATTGGATTATTTGCAATTGGAGCTATAGTAAGAATCTGGACTTACAAAGAAAAAATATATAACAATACAGTTGATTTAAAATATACAAATATTACCCTCGGGGGACAGGTTAATTATAATTTCAACCAAATATCTTCCGGAAAGTTTGTTCCGTTTGTTGGACTTGTTGTTGGTTATAATAATGTTAGCACTAAATATACATCCTATGATAATATTTCTATTATTGGATATGATCAGACTTATAAAAGCGGTTTATTTATCTGGGGTCAGGGCGGATTCAGATATTTTTTTAACAAAAAAATTGCAGGCATCTTAAGACTTGGGCTTGGAAATTTTGATCTAAGCACTATTGAAATAGGTTTTGATTATAAGTTCTAACGATTTA
>JAYTUN010000082.1:0-2021 GCA_043744495.1 Ignavibacteria bacterium | reverse complement strand
GCTAAATATATTTTCATTAATAATACACGAGTTAATACTCGTAGTTAAAATAAAAACAATGATTTGCAAGCTGAGCGGTCAACTTGAGTAATTTAATTAAAATAACTGATTTTTTATGAGAAAATGGGCGTTAATTCTTGGTGCATCTAGCGGTTTTGGAGCAGCAACAGCAAGGGCTTTTGCCAGTGAAGGAACAAATATTATTGGTGTGCACCTTGATAGGGCTTCTACAATGGGAGATGTGAATAAATTAATAGATGATATAAAAGCAAAAGGTGTTGAAGCAAAATATTTTAATGTAAATGCCGCTGATGCTGAAAAACGTAATATGATACTTGATGAAGTTAAAAATAATATATTTACTGAAGGTGAAAACACAATTAAATGTCTAATGCATTCTTTGGCATTTGGTACTTTAAAGCCGTATATCGGAGAAAAACCTGAAGATGACCTGAACCAGAAACAGCTTGAAATGACAATTGATGTTATGGGCAACAGTATTGTTTACTGGTCAAGAGACATGGTAAGAAGAAATTTAATGGCTCCGGGCGGCAGAATTTTTGGAATGACATCAACCGGCGGTCACAGGGTAATACATGACTATGGAGCGGTTTCAGCAGCTAAAGCCGTATTGGAATCGCACTGCAGGCAGCTTGGTATGGAGCTTGCTAAATTCGGCATTACCGCTTCACCTATCCAAGCCGGAGTTACCAATACTCCTGCAATGCGCAAAATACCCAATGCTAATCTTATTGTAGAAGATGCCCTAAGGAGAAATCCGTTTGACAGGCTTACAACACCTGAAGATGTTGCTGAAATTATCGTTTCAATTACCAATCAAAAGGGCAACTGGATGAACGGTAATATGATTTATGCCGATGGCGGCGAAAATATTGTTGAATTATAAATTTATCATAATATGAAAAAATCTTTGATTTACTTATTTCTCTTTTTTATTTCTGTTAGCTTAATTGGCTGTTTAACAGTTGAAACAAAAGAGTATAGCTATAAACTAAAAGATGGAAAGCAAGGCAGCGGGAAGATAAAATATATCAATATTATGCGGACAGATGATTCAGCGACAACAATTGAGGCTGAATATGAAAACCTGGTTAATAATTACCTGAAAGGCAATAAACCCGAAGATGAAATGCCCGGGGTTAAGAATGTTAAGAAAAGATTATTTGAAGAAGATAACCACCTGTGCGGCGAGATAATTTTTGATTTTGATGATATTGCAACCCTTAAGTTTTATAGCTATAACGGTAAAGTGTGGACTTATGCTTTAACAACCGGAAGTATTTTTGGAGGAAGTGAATCATTCTTTTCTTCAAATGGAACTTATGGCGGCGAGACTATGCCTGTGATATTCTGGGATGGAAACGATAAAGAGTTCAAGTTCAAAACTACCGTTTCACAAAATGATAAAAAGAACGAAAGCCTTCTTGAAATATGGAAGAAAAAAGGCGATAAATAGTTTTTCAAATAGCTATTTCAATTAACAATTAACAATTAACAATGAGCAATGTAATTAACTTTACTTTGCTCTTTTTGCGAGCGAATTATAATGCTTATCCTTAATTCCCCTCTGGAGAGGGGAGGGAGCGAAGCGGAAGGGGTGTGTTAAATAATAATCAAAATAACTAAACATACTAAATCAATTTTAATTCCAGCTTCTCAACTCTTCGCCTCAAATCACCGCTCCTGAAAATTAACTGAAATATCACAGCCGAAAGCAATATTATTATGCTTATAAAGAAAAACCCAATCCTGTAAAATACAATTACCAGCTCATTTACCGGATTATAAATATTCCTCACAAAAACCTCACTTTTGGTTAGCTGATATTTGCTTTCATCTATATCCTTATCACTGAATATGTTCTTGATCTTATCAATCTGCATCTGAATTTTCTTCAATCCGAACATTACATCGTCTATCCTGCTGTCAAGTGAATCAACCGAAGCCTTCTTCACTCCCGCAGTTTCAATTGTCCGTGTTGAAAAATTATTGAATATTGG
>JAYTUN010000081.1:0-7783 GCA_043744495.1 Ignavibacteria bacterium | reverse complement strand
TTACGGAGGGGTGGGTTATTCATTATCAACAATAACCGGAATAGGCTTTGGTGTTTCAAGAAATACAAACAAAAACGGAAACTGGATACTTGCTTCTAACTTTTATTTTACACTCTAATTAGTTAATTTTACATTGCTTGAAAAATTGTATTCTACGCTTCTTTGTGAAAAACTATTGGTTTTATTGCTAATTTGTAAAAATAACTTTAATAATTTTTCTTAAAGGAGGGAAAAATGAAGTTAATACTATCCACAATAGTTGTTGGTATCGTTTTATTTTTACTTGGGTGGTTGTTCTACAGTGTGTTATTTGCTGAATATTTCTTTAAATTCTTCGGACACCTTGCAAGACCGAGTGCTGAATTTAAAATATGGGCATTTGCTGTAGCTAATTTTGTTCAGGCATTTTTTATGTACATAATTTATGCCAAAGGATACAAGGGTGGCTCACCAATAATGGAAGGATTTAGATTTGGAATAGTCATTGGGCTGTTTATTTACATACCATATATGTTTATGACCTGGGGTTATTTTCAGGTCATGGCTATAGGCGTTGCAACAGATGCTGTAGTTGGTATGTTTATGACGCTTATTGCGGCTGTTATCACGGCTGTCATTCACGGAAAGAAAGACGCTGAAGTAGGCAAAGCCGTATAGTTTTTTAGTTTATTCATAATCCCGCCTCGTGATACATTAAATTGATCATTAGACGGGATTTTTATTTTACCGTATTAGCAGAGTCCCTGCCTTTCTGCTGAAGTATGGCGTAAGCAGAAGGGAGACTATGTGTTTGAATAATTTAAATTTGCCATGAGAATATTCATTTATTAAAAAGCAGGGCTTATTAGAGATAACTGTTTATACAGAATTCGAGTTTAAAGAATGTTATATTGCGGGATTACAACTTATTACTAAGTAAATAATGTCTATTCTTGCTGGTGAAAAATTTGAGCTAAAGATTCTGCCTTCAAATATCGTCGATCTGCATGAAGAATGCGAAGATAACCGCTACAGCAAGCTTATGAACAGGTTTAATGAGGAAAAAGTGCTGTACAATCCGCTTATTGTTGCGAGGTTTGATAAAAAGTATATATTAATTGACGGGGCTAACAGGTTTGAAGCATTAAAAAGATTAGAGTGCAGATCAATTTTAGCTCAGCTTGTTGATTATAGAAGTCCCGATGTTAAATTAAAATCCTGGTATCACTTTGTAAGCGGTTTTAATATAAATGAGTTTGAAGAATATGCTTCGCAAAATGGTTTAAAGTACAAAAAACTTCGGCAGGGTAGAAAACCAGAAAATAAGAATGAGCTTGTTATATTTTCTTCTGGCGGTGAAGTTGTATTACTTACATTGAGCAATGAGCTTGAAATAATGTTAAGCTCACTTTCAAAGCTCAGCAGGTACTATGAAAATAAGTTCAGCTATACAAGGATAGACAGCGATACTGATATATCTGATGTTTCAAGTCTATCTCCCGATGAGGGTCTGTTATTTGTATTCCCTGATCTTGAGAAAAATGATATAGTGAAAATTTCAGGATTAAAACAAAAATTACCCGCAGGTATATCAAGGCACATGATCCCCAATAGGGTACTGCATATAAAGATACTGATAGATGCTCTTAAGGGTGATGAAAATATTGATAAAAGAAATGAAGAGCTTGAAAAATACGTACAGTATAAAATTGATACAAAAAAAGTAAGACTCTACAGGGAGCCAATCCTTGTGTTTGATGAATAATTAATTCCTCGTAACACTATATAATTTATATATACCTATTTTTGCTTTCTTAATCAATCCCCCCTTCGTTTTGAAGGGGGGACGAAATTTACAGGATTGGGTTATTGATGTCTTAACAAGTTCATTGGTATTCAATAATCACTGATGGGGGTTCCTGTAAAAAGGTATAACATAAACCCCCGTATAAGATCAATGAAGTAATACGAATTTCGATTAATTATGGATTGTAGAGTAACAAAGTTCAATCTCCCCCCTTTTAAAAAGCAAAGGGGGGACTGTTTAAAAGCATTTTATACCAACTGTTGAAAAACTTATATGTTTGAAAGATTCATAGCCAGAAGATACCTGCTTTCTAAAAGAAAAGTACAGTTTATAACTGTGATAACTCTTATTTCCGTTATCGGACTATCGGTAGGTGTTACTGCACTTATTGTAATGCTTTCTGTATTCAATGGATTCAATAAGTTCCAGAATGATACCTTAACTGGTTTTGATCCTCATATCCGCGTAGAAGCTGATACCGGGTCAACTGTATCAGACTATAATACATTGATAAGTAAAATTTCTGCTGAAACTGAAGTTACAGCCATTGCACCTTTCACAATAAATAAAGGGGTAATATCTACCAAAAAAAATAATATAGTAGCTTTTGTAAAAGGTGTTGATGATAAAAAAATATCGGGACTTTCTGATGTTAAAGAGAAAACAACACTTGGCGAATTTGAATTTAAGGATAATGATGAGTTTGGAGGAATAATACTGGGCAACAGCCTTGCTGCGAAGCTTGAAGCGAGGGTATTGGATACAGTTTCAGTTATGAGCCCGGTTGGGATGGAAAAATCTTTAACGCAGATTGTCACACCAAAAACTCAAAGTTTTATTGTGAGAGGTATATTTGACGCAAATAACAGAGATTATGATAAGCTCTACTCATTTATTTCATTACCAAAATCTCAAAGCCTTTATGATCTTGGAAATACTGTAAACGGTATTGAATTAAGAATTGATGAAATAAACAGATCTGAGGTTGAAAAAAAAAAGCTGGTGTTAGTTCTTGGAAAAGGTTATAAGGTCAATACCTGGTATGATATGCACGAGGACCTTTACTCTGTTATGCAGGTAGAGCGCTGGACGGCATTTATCATTCTTTCATTAATTATCGCAGTTGCTTCTTTCAGTATAGTTGGCTCGCTTACTATGACAGTTATGGAAAAGAAACGTGATATCGGAATATTGAAAGCTATGGGTACAAAAAATTCAGGAATACTTAGAATATTTATGTTCGAAGGAATACTCATAGGCGTTTATGGAACGATACTGGGCTCAATTTTAGGTCTGGGTATTTGCCTGGCTCAGATCAAATTCAAGTTTTACCCGCTTGATTCAATGGTTTATTCCATAGATGCTTTGCCTATTGATATTCGTTATACTGATTTTATATATGTCGGTATCTGTGCGCTGGTGATATCAGTGCTGGCATCGCTTTATCCTGCTTTAATAGCAGCACGGCAGGAGCCGATAAAAGCTATTCGCTGGGAATAGTAGGAATGTACAATGAACAATGTGCAATGAGCAATGAACAATGTGCAATGAACAACAGGAAATAAATAAAAAGAAAATTATATTTTGGATATAGATAAAAAAGTAATAATTAAAACTACAGGCGTTACCAAGGAATATCAGGTTTCCAAAACAGAAACCCTGAAGGTGCTAAAAGGTATTGATACAGAAATATACGAAGGCGAAATTGTAACAATTGTTGGACCTTCTGGAGCCGGCAAAAGTACTTTGCTTCATATCATTGGAACACTTGATAAACCCACACAAGGGAATGTAGTATTCGACGGAGAGAATGTATTTTCGCTTGGAAGTAACGACCTTGCACGATTCAGAAATACACGTATTGGCTTTGTATTTCAGTTCCATCACTTGCTGCCGGAATTTACTGCAATTGAAAATGTATGCCTTGCCGCGATGATTTCCGGTAAATCTTTAAAATCAGTGGAAGCAAAAGCTAAGGAAATATTGACGGAAGTCGGACTCGGTGAGCGGCTGCACCATAAACCATCCGAATTATCCGGCGGAGAAGCGCAGAGAGTTGCAATTGCAAGAGCGCTGATAAATTCACCGAAGGTTATACTTGCAGATGAGCCTACGGGCAATTTGGATACAAAGAACAGCGATGAAGTTATGCACCTGATATTTAACCTGAGGAAAAAGTATAACCGTACATTTGTTATAGTTACACACAACGAAAAATTTGCAGAAATGACAGACCGTACATTAAAGATGGTGGACGGCCAGATACAAAATTAAGCCTTGTCCCCGCGAATTCAGGGACCCATTAATAATTAATAGAAAATATTCCAAATACGAAAATATTAATTGAATAATCAGTTGAAACATATAATTTATTTATTTTTATTAATTATTTCATCTAATTATATTACCTATTCTCAGGATACCATCAAACCCAAAACAAATCCAGTTACCCAAAAAGATACCTCATACGTGCAGAATTTCATCCTCGCTGACCATAATTACCAATATCTAAATAAAAATAACCCCGATACATTAACACGCCGCAGGTTCCTTTGGTATCCGGCAAAATCACTTGAAGATATATTCAATTACCTGCCGGGGTACTATCAATACACTTTGGATGTTGGGCAGTTTAATCCCATTAGCTATAACCAATTATTGTATTCACAAACCGGTGTATTTAGACATGGCAGACCCATTAACGATATTATAGATGGTTCAATTGACCTGAACCTGCTTTCACGCAATGAAATTGAAGAAATTGAAATTTCAAATGGATTTGGGAATAATGTATATGGTTATAGCAATAGCGTAAATATTATAGACCGTGAACTATTTCGTTTCCGTCCATATACAGAAATTAGCTTTTACCAGGATAGGTATGAAAACCTTTATTTTGACGGTAACTTTCACCAAAATTTCTTCCGCAAGCTGAATTTTAATTTTGGAATTACAAAGCATTCCTATGACGGACATTATACAAACAGCGATTTTGATAAATGGCTGGGCAGGTTTAACCTCAACTTTGCGCCATCTAATAAACTTAATTTCTTTTTGAATGTGAATTATGCAAAGATCCAAAAAGGACTGAATGAAGGTATTAATCCCGATACAGTAAATTTAGGAGATAAAGATGCTTTATTCAATTCAGCTAAGGCAATTGTTAATAATCCTGATGCATATGAAATTAAAGAAAGATTTGATATAGATCTTGGGACTGTTTTTCTTGCCGGGAAAAATTCGTTTACAAAACTGCAATTATATGTAAGTAATTCTTTCAGGAAATACAGAGATGAAGAGAACAGAGCAAACTCTAACGGTAAATATGTTAAAAATAATTTTCACTGGATAAATTATGGCGCAAAGGCACAGGAGATCTTAAAATTCAATCTAATGAAAAATATCAAAGTTGTATCGAGATCTGAGGCTGAATATACTTACCGGATTATTGATATTTCAACCTTATCATCTAATTTACTTTATAGTAATAATAATATTGGGACCGTAAATTATCTTGAAAATATTGACTTTAAATATACTAATTTTATTTTATCAGGATTTGCGAGAGGGTATAGTGCTGATAATTTAAAAAGTTTTTATAATGATTATGGAATAAAAGCTCAGTATAAGTATTCAATAGATAGTACCAGATATTTAAATTTAACCGTACAGTATAATTCAAAGAATAAATACTCATCCCTCAAAGCGGTATATTCTTCAGGCGAGAATAGCATTGGGAGTGAATTTTATTACTTTGAAACTTATAATAATTATATTTACAGGGGTCTTAATAATAATCTTAAAATCCGTTTTTTCAAAATTGATTTGGAAGGCACTTATTCATTTAATATTGTTCCATCCTGGGATTATTATAATTTTTTAACAGAAGACAGATATTTCCCAAAACATTATGGCAATTTGAGCCTTTGCTGGCATGATATGGCTTTTAAAAATAAACTGGAATATAAAATCGGACTTAATTCCAGGTTTTGGTCGGAATACAGCGCTAAAGAATATTCAGGTAATCTAAATTATCTTTATCGGCCATTATATCTTACTCAAACAAATGCAGCTCTCAAAATCCCCGCCAACGCTACTTTAGATTTCTACATCATCGGCAAAATAGGCAAAGCTACATTCGGATTAACATTTGAAAATATACTTGATAGAATTATATACAATACCGGAGTTTATCCTTTTATGGATAGAGGAGGGTTCTTAAATACTATTTCAAGGTTCAATATTACGTGGAATTTCTTCGATTAGCGCTTCACATGCATCCAAAACATTGCTTACTTCTACACGCTTTATGCATTTGAACTGATCTTTACCGTCATAAATACAATTAACCGGTTTTGGCGAATTAAAAAAACATGGCGAGCAGTCAAGCTCTGTTCTTACAATAATATGTCTGTTCTGCCATGGCGAAAGCTCCTTGTAATTTGTATATGCAAATATTGCAATTTGCGGTATTTTAAGTGCGGCTGCCAAATGCATTAAAGCTGAATCATTGCTTATAAACAAATTGCACTTCTTCATCAATGCAAGTGATTGCATCAAATTACCGGTTTCGGGAATAATTACATTCATACCGCCCAAAGTTTTTATCATTTCATTTACATCTTTTTCCGTGCCAAAGAGCAATACTTTCGCATTGTATCTTTCACCCAGCTTTTTGGCAAGCGAGCCATATTTAATTGCAGACCAGCGTTTGTTGATATGCCCCTTAAATGTAGCCGAACCGGCATGAAATCCAATTACAGGAACATCGTATATGCTATTTTCCATGAAATATTTCTTTGCGAACACTTCATCATCCATTGTTAAAAATATTTCAAGGGGACCGGGTTCGCTCTCATTCATATCTGGGAAAATAGCTTTTGTAAGCTCAAAGTTTTCGATGACATTATGCTTATCAACAACTTCATCAATGAGCTTATCGTTCAGGAAATCCCAGTTATTGCGTGAATAATTATTATACCTGTGAGCTATTTTTACTTTTGCACCTGCAAGGTATTGGATGAAGTTATACTCCCTTCGGTTTGAAGGATATACATTTATTGACACGTCATATTTATTCTTACGGAGCCGAAAGGTTTCTTTGAGCGACTTAAATTTTGATTGTTTAAGGAAATCTATAAAGTAAATATTATTTATGTGGGGATTGTCTTTGAACAGTTCCTGAACCGGCTTAAACATTACAGCCATATCTATTACGCTCTCAGGAAGATGTTTCTTCAATAGGGATAAAGCGGGCGAGAACATTACAGCATCACCAATACCTGATAACGCATTTATTAATATTCTCATATATAGTAATATAAATTTATTGGATTTTGCACAGCTACTCCTATGTGACTGTTGTAGAACACATTATTCGAAAATGCTTCGCATCACACACCCCCATGCGTTCCTCTTGGCAGGCAGTCGTCACTTTCGGCAAATTCACCCCTCTCCCTGCAAAGCAGAAGATCGGGATCTTTGACAAGAGGGGAATTACAGCTTTTCCACGGCATCCTACGGAAATTCCCCTCTTGAGAGGGGAGGGAGCGCCTGCCCGCCTTTGGCGTGGAAGCGGAAGGGGTGTGTTTAATAAAAGTATTGACTTCTGCAACAGATTCCAAAGGCGGGCGGGCATGCTTCGCATGTTAAGGTTTCTTAAAAATTACAAAATACTTGTCATTGAAATCAACCTTCGAAAGTACTTCTGAATTTCCGTATATTTTCTGATACCACTCTATGCCGCGCGGCTTTTCAATTCTGTTCAACCTTAATTTATTTGAAAGGTATATGTTCTTAGCTGGGTCCCACATTGTGATAATAAGTTTTGCTCCGCTTTTAAGCGAGCACCAAAGGTTATCCATTGCCTTGTTAAACCTGTCATCATCAGTGATATGCTGTGTAACGTCTATCATTACACCAATATCAAAAGTATCCTCAGGGAGCATTACTTCGCTTATATCACCCAGTATGAAATTATACTGCGGGTATTTCTTT
>JAYTUN010000080.1:0-7821 GCA_043744495.1 Ignavibacteria bacterium | reverse complement strand
TTTGGGGCAACAGACACTATGGCGTGGACGAAGCAATCTCATCAAAAATCTTACCCCGTTGTTGGTGCAATGCCTTACTGAACGAAGTGAAGAAAGGTTGCCTGCCCGGCTTAGATGTGGAAACCAATAACATAAAATAATTATTCCCTATTTATTATTAGGACATTTGTCCTTATTTTACTATCACCATTTTCTTTGTATCCGAAAATACACCAGCTTCCAGCTTATAATAATACACACCGCTTGGCAGGTTTGTTGCATCAAACACAGCCTCATAAGTATTGGCATATTTGAATCCTTCATCTGCAACTGCAACCTCTTTACCTAATCCATCGTAGATAGTCAGCATAATATACCCATTCTTCGGCATGCCGTATTTTATTTTTGTAACCGGATTGAACGGGTTAGGATAGTTTTGGTAAAGCCTGTATGTGTTTGGGATTTCTACTGTTTGGATTCCACCGCTTACATTGGAATGTGTAATATGCAAACACCATGCTTTTAGAAACCCTGTATCTCCGGCGGCAGTATCGGTAATTACCAATTTCCAGTACCCTGCTGCCAACTGATTATTGAATCTGGAAAGAGAATCATAAGGTTTATATCTACCTGGTAATGGAGGAGGACCCGGGAGAATTACTCCAGCAGAATCATCAAGCAATATCCCTATAAAATTATCTCCTGAACCTCCAACATTATTAATAACCTTTACTCCAATAATACCTTTGCGAAGGTATATCCTCAAGTCACTAACCCACGTATGTAAAATTGTATCCAGCAATAAATTTACATCAAGTACACGACTGTCAGATGGTAAGTTGATTAGCATTGAATCTACAGTAGTTGAATAATCAAGTATTGGAATGTTTAAACCGTTTCTGCATTGTGTATGCAATAAGCCTTGAGAAAATATGTTTGATTGAAATGTAGATATCGAAATGAAACAAAACATTAAAAGTAATATTTTCGTTATCATATTGTTTACCATTATATTGTAAATCAATAAAATTATGCTAAAACATAATAAATTAGAATGATTAAATCAATGTAAGTCTATGATTGAGTGAATAAAAGTCGTTAACTGTTTACCGTTAGATTAATCTTGCAAATTACTAAAAAATTAGATAATTTGTAGGTAATTTAAGTTAGAAAAGCTATCTTATCTCTAATTAAAAATATTAGCTTTTTACAACTATTGCCATTTAAATATGGCAGCATTAGGGTTTTTGCATTATTATCATTAATTACTTTGTTATCTCCCTTAAATATATATTCACAAAAAATACAGATTGATGAGGGCGAATCACCGGAATATTATGCTAACATTGTAAAGTTCTATGCTCCATCAGAAGATGCATATATTGCATTGCAGTATCTTGCAGCTCCATCTATTTTTAAACATGACTGGAAGAAATCAATAAAATATTATGAAGATTATAAACCCAAATTTCCCGGATTAGAAGACAGGTTTAATAAGATACTTGCTATACTTAATTCACCCGATAAAAACATAAAGCTCTATAATATGGGCGGCAATATTAATTCACTTGGTAAAGAATATAGTCCTGTTATTTCGCCAGATATGAAAAAGATTTTTTTTACCGGCAGAGACAGAGAAGATAACATTGGCGGTGAAGATATATTCATTTCGCAATACGTAAATAACAGGTGGATAGTTGCAAAGCCGCTTATTGGAAAGATAAATACTGAAAGCAATGAATATATAAACAGCATTTCAGCTGATGGGAATACACTAGTGCTATTTGGTAATTATCTGAATGCTTTGGGTCGCGGAGATAATTTCTACACAGAAAAAACGAAGAGCGGCTTTACAGAAGTTCTGCAGTACCCAGAACCGATAAACTCAAAATGGTGGGATGCCGATGCATATCTTACTGCCGATGGTAAGGCAATTATATTCTCATCCGAAAGACCGGGCGGTGTTGGTGAGTATCATCCTAAAGGAGATTATCATCACGGCATGTTGTGGGGAAATACAGATCTATACGTAGTTATAAAAGAACCTGACGGTTCATGGGGTAAGACTGCAATTAATCTTGGTTCCGAAATTAACACTCCATATACAGAGCGCACTCCGTTTCTTCATCCTGACGGAAAAACTCTTTACTTTTCATCTGACGGGCATCCCGGACTGGGGAAATCTGATGTGTTCAAAATTATTAGGCTAAGTGATACATCATGGACTGAATGGAGCGAACCTGTCAATCTGGGCAAAGAAATAAATACTCCCAATGAAGACTGGGGATATAAAATTTCAATTGACGGCAAGCATGCATATTTTTCAACTGTAAACGATTTGGGTTTTGGTGAAGAAGATATTTATTATGTTGAGCTTCCCGAAGAAGTGCAGCCGGTAAGTGACGTTGTAACGGTTAACGGGAAAGTGCTTGATGAGAATGGGAACCCGGTTGAAGCAATAATAAAATGGGAAGATGTTGATCTGAAAAAAGAAGTAGGTGTAGCAAAAACAGATCCGGTAACAGGCGAATATTTTATTGCTTTGCCAACAGGCAGGTATTATGCTTATTATGCTGATGTTAAAGGATTTTATTCTATTGTAAATTACCTTGACCTCACCGCAGCAAAAACTTTTGAGCAGATAAATACTAACATGAGTGTTATTTCAGTTGAAGAGCTTAAAAATTCCGGTAAAGCAATTAAGATAGAAAATATATTTTTTGATTCTGGTAAGTTTGATCTGAAGGAAGAATCACACGAAGCTTTATCTCTGTTATACAGATTTATGCATGCAAACCCCGAGTTGATGGTTGAATTAAACGCGCATACAGATGATATTGGAAGTGACCATTTCAACCAGGAATTATCTGAAAAAAGGGCAGCATCGGTTGTGAAGTATCTGGTTGAAATAGGCATTGATCCCTCAAGGCTTTTACCGCAGGGATTTGGTGAAACGCAGCCTGTCGCACCCAATAATACAGAAGAAGGCAGGGCATTGAACAGAAGAGTCGATTTCCGGCTGAGAAAATAGTTTTAAAATATTGTTTATTTCGTGCCACGAATAAATTTAAGATTAGTAATGCAGATTATTGATAAAACTAATTTTGTGGCAAGAATTTCTTTAGTATAAAATAAAATTGAATTTATAAAATGATTCGTTTATTAATCATATTACTTCTCTTACCCCTTATATCAAAAAATATATTCTCGCAGCGAGACCTTGAATCAATTAAAACTCCCGAAGAATTAAAACAATTCATTTACCTAACTGCTCCGCAGGAAGATGCCTTTGTAGCAGTTCAGCGACTGGCAAAACCATACGTTGATAAAAAAGACTGGACCGCAGCAATAAAAATATTTACAGATTACCGCGAGTGGTTTATAGAAGATATTACAAGAACAGATAAAATAATTGAATTGCTCAATGCCACATTACAGAACCTTGAGGTTGTAAATCTTGAAACAATTAATACAAAGAAAAGCGAATATTTTCCTGTGCTTACAATTGACGGATTGAAAATGTATTTCACGTATGCTGATGGTAAAAAAGGCGGGGAAGATATTTATTACTCGCACCTTATTGCCAATACATGGATAAAGCCCAAAAACATAGGGTCGCTATTTAGCACAAAGGAAAATGATGCTATCAATAGTGTATCTGCTGATGGAAATACAATTGTACTTTTTGGAAGCTATAAGGGTCATTTAGGAGGCGGTGATAATTTTTATGCTGAAAAAACTGCAATCGGTTGGAGTAAGATTAAGCCTTTCCCAAAACCACTAAACTCGCAGTATTGGGATTGCGATGGTTTCCTTTCTGCTGATGGTAAAGCATTCTTCTTTACTTCAGATAGAAAAGGAAGTATTGGCGAATTTGTAAAAGGCGGACAGTTTTACCACGGGGAATATGAAGGCAATACAGATATTTGGGTCTCGGTTAAATATGATACAATAAAAGACGGGGCTCCGTCTTTTTGGGGTAAGCCGGTAAATCTTGGAACAATGATCAATACTCCTTATGCTGAGCGCTCGCCATTTCTTCATCCTGATGGTAAGACATTGTATTTTTCAAGTGACGGTCATTATGGGCTTGGAAGCCTTGATGTATTTAAGTCGGTTAAGTTGAGCGATACTTCATGGACTGATTGGAGTGAGCCTGTTAATCTTGGAAAAGAAATTAATACAGCAGGCTATGATGTTGCCTATAAAATTTCTACAGATGGTAAGTATGCATTCTTTTCTTCAGATAGAGATGGCGGGAAAGGCGGTTATGATATTTATCGTGTTACCCTGCCAAAGGAAGCAATGCCTGAGAAAAATGTCATGACAATTAAAGGTAAGGTAACAGATGAGAATGCAAATCCATTAGATGCAAAGCTGTTGTGGTATGACCTGAGAGATAATGTTAATGCGGGTGAACTTACTTCTGACCCTGAAACAGGGAGCTATATTATTACTTTATCAAATGGGAGGAATTACAGCTACTTTGCTGAGCATCCCGGGTATTATTCTGTTTCAAATAATGTTGACCTCTTAGCGCAAAGTGATTTTAATGAGATAACAGTTGATATTGTATTGCAGTCGGTTGAATCTCTGACCAAAGTGTCGATAGTACTGAATAATATTTATTTTGATTTTGATAAATATGAACTTAAACAGGAATCGTTTACAGAGCTTTCAAGAGTTGTGAAATTCCTGAATGATAATCCAAATGTGAAAATTGAAATTTCAGCGCATACTGATTCAAAGGGGAGTGATGATTACAATTTATCACTATCACAAAAAAGGGCTGAAAGTGTTGTTAGCTATTTAACATCAAAAGGAATTGATCCCGCAAGATTATTTGCAAAAGGCTATGGCGAGGCTATTCCATTAGGTGATAACAACACTGAAGAAGGTATGGCAAAGAACAGAAGAGTTGAAATGAAGATATTAAATTGATTTGCGAGAAGCGTTAGCTAGGAAGCAATACAATAATATAAAAAAGTTCTCTCTCTCTTTCTCTCTCTGAGAATACTTTACAATCCTATAATCTGATTGAATAAGTTAAAAGCAGTGGCAGGAACGAGGGTCCCTCAACCATGTTTTTTACAAATGTTTTTATTTCAATACCCAAATAATTATTATGAAAAACTTCATAATCAAATTTAGTTGATAAAATAGCAAAAATACCACCTTTGTAAAATTGCCCGCCTATACCGATTTGAAAAATAGTTTTTTCCCAAATCCTTAAAACATAATAAGGAATTACATTAATTACATAAAAATTACTCTCATATTTCGGTGTAAAATAAAAATCAACACCTGTTGTTAAATTAATATGTTCATGCAGCTCACCGGTAATACCCGGAGAAACAATAAATGCAGTTCCTAAAACATTAGGACCAGCCCCCATTGATAATAGAAAACCGCTCTTAAATTTATTTGTGCTATCTTGCTGCAAATCCCCTGTGCTATGGTTTAGCTTTAAATCCTGTAGTTGAGAATAACTTAGGTTTACGCTAAAAAGGATTATGCTGAATAAAATTGCACAACCATATAGGAATAAGCCAGCTATGCCTTTAGGCAAACAAGTTAGTATCATTTTCTTATAGTTTTTCATACAATTTCAATGTTAATTTATGGCTTCTTTATACAATAATTCACTATTAAAATTATTTTCTCCGTTGTTGGTGCTACGACTGCCTCGGCAGTTCACCAACAACAAATTACTTTATACATTCAGTGTTTTATTTTAATAAAATCATTCTCCTTGTTTCTACATATCCGTTTGCTTGCAACCTATAATAATAAACGCCACTGCTTAATGTATTTCCTTCAAAATCTACCTTGTAAGTACCCGCCATTAACTCATCATTTACAAGTCTTTCAATTTCTTTGCCAGAAACATCATAAATAATAATTTTTACCATTGAGGGTTTTTGAATATCGTAATGCCTTTCTATATTAAATTAAGTTAGAATGAGTCAAGAACTACCTATTACAATAAAACAAAACTATTAATTCTACTAAACTATAAATATGATTTTTGTCATATTGAAATATGATATTTATCCAATCAAGCAACAAAAAGCACAGTTAAAATCTCCGTGCTTTAGTTTACAAATCCCATTAATCATTATGTTATGCATATTCTTTAATATGTTTTTCAAATTCTTCTGTGTTTACATTTAATCCTTTAGCAACTGCCATACCAAGATTTGCATCTGCCCTAAACCAATGACAAAGCTGGCGGTTAACTATCTCATCGCGTTTTGGTCCTTCAATACCGCTCATAGCTCCGATAATATTACTTATGAAATTCTTCCTGTCCTGGTCATTCATAGCTTTTCTGAATAAGTCGCCCGGCTGGCTGAAGTGATCATCATCACCTTTTGCGTTCCTGTCATACCAATCCGCTACAGTGCTATCAAGCTGCATAGCGAGCTCTTTGTATGATTCATCAACTAAGATATCATCAAAGCTGTTTGGTCTGTAGTTTGGATTACCGCCGCCGTTATCTGTGAACTGCATTGAGCCGTCTCTCTGGTAATTATTTGTCATGTAGGGACATTTATTTACAGGTAACTGCTCATAATTCACGCCAAGTCTGTACCGGTGTGCATCAGGATATGATAGCAGCCTGCCCTGAAGCATTTTATCGGGCGAGTAACTTATTCCATCTACAATATGTGCTGGTGCAAATGCCGACTGCTCAACATCCCTGAAATAGTTTTCGGGAATTTCGTTAAGCTCCATTACGCCAACATCAATTAATGGAAATTCACCATGCGGCCATACTTTTGTAAGGTCAAACGGATTCCATTTAAATGATTTTACCTGCTCATCTGTCATAATCTGTATCTTAAGTGCCCACTTTGGGAAATCTTTTCTATCAATAGCCTCTACTAAGTCACGTTGTGCATGGTCAGAATCAATTCCTTTAAAATGTGTGGCTTCATCATTATTAAAATTCTTTATACCCTGCATTGTTTTAAAATGGAATTTAACCCAGGTGCGCTGGTTATCCTTATTTATCATAGAAAAAGTATGGCTGCCATAACCATTCATATTTCTGTAGCTGAATGGTGTGCCTCTATCACTCATTAGTATAGAAACCTGGTGCAGTGATTCAGGGTTCAGTGACCAGAAGTCCCACATCATAGTTGGGCTTTTACAGTTTGTTCTTGGGTCACGTTTTTGTGTGTGAATAAAATGACTGAATTTCTTAGGGTCCTTAATAAAAAATATGGGAGTGTTATTGCCAACAAGATCCCAGTTGCCGTCTTCTGTGTAGAATTTTAATGCAAATCCTCTCGGATCGCGTTCAGTATCAGCGCTTCCTTTTTCACCGCCCACGGTTGAAAATCTTGCAAACATTTTTGTCTGTTTGCCGATATTGCTGAATATTTTGGCCTTTGTATATTTTGTTATATCATGTGTAACTGTGAATGTGCCGAAAGCGCCTGTTCCTTTTGCGTGTACAACACGCTCGGGGATACGCTCCCTGTTGAAATGAGCCATATCTTCATGGAGGAAGTAATCCTGCAGTAAAATAGGTCCGCGGTCGCCGACTGTCATTGAGTTATCAAACTCAACAAACGGTCTGCCGCTTGCTGTTGTTAATATTTTCTTTTCTGACATATTTATTTATGTTTAAAGTTTGGAAAGTTAAAGACATTTCTTATAAAGACTTTGCTGATTAAGTATATACAAAATTCGGCAAAAATCTTCAATAAAGCAAATTGATATTTTGATAGTTAAATACTCAAGTTGACCGCTTAGGAATATGTTTTAACCCCGACATTTATGTCGGGGGTTTAAAAATACGTTGAATTCAGGGCTTTAGCCCTGAAAATCATG
>JAYTUN010000079.1:0-28954 GCA_043744495.1 Ignavibacteria bacterium | reverse complement strand
GTTTCGAGAATTCCTCTGTTCTGTAGATAGTTATCTATCATTGTGAGGTTATTATCAATTTTGTTTAACTTTTGCTTTAACAGCAGGCTATCATAAGTTTCAAGCTTAGAATTTACTTGAAAAAGCTGAGAATTCAAACTGTTTTTATCAACGCTTATTTTTACAGAATAAACAAAAATACTGAAGAACAGAATAATAGATGCTGCAAATACTGAACCTGCATATAGAAGATACTTTTTGTAATTAGTTAAAAGGGATTTATTAATTTCAAATGACCTTACATCTTCATCATTGTTACCTATAATTAAGACTGTTACTTTTTTTGTATCCATCATGAAATCTTTAGTTGAACAGTATTTATTTTATTAAATATTATTCTCCGGATATCTTCTTAATAAAAAGAAATCCTGAGAATACCTCATCACCTTTTCCCCAAAAGGCTCCTCCATATAAAGAATTATTTGTGTGGATTGAATTACAAATATATGGAATAACGAGGGGAAAATCAATACTTTACAGTAGAGAAAATGACATTAAAGATAAATTATTAACTCTTTTATTTATATAGTGGTTAAATAATTTAGATGAAGTGATTGTTAATATATGAACGGAATTATCCTCTTCGAAGAAAGTTTGTAAATGGAATACTCAGGAAATTTGTTTATCAGATATTTTTCTTCCTGTTTAGATTTGGCAATAAAGAACACGAGAGCTCCCAACAGCCATAGAAAGCTGCAATATGCCTGGAAGTAAAGTATTACTCCAAAGAAAATAACCAGTATTGAAAAATACATCGGGTGTCTGATAAATTTATATACTCCCCCGGTTCTTAGTATTGCCTTATCACGTGGTACTGGATTGGGTGTAATAGCCTGGTCAAGATTAATTATAACAACCATGAAACAAAGCGTTCCAAGAAGTATGAATGTAACGCCAATATAATGAACCACCGGCGTTAACGGACGGTTCAAATACTTAAACTCTATAGCCGAAGAAAAAAGGATTATCCCAAGTAACAGGAATTGAACTACCACATATATCCACCCCTTAGCTTTATCCGTCATAATAAACCCTCAAAATAATTATGCATGGGCTTCATACCAGTTAATACCTTCTCCCATTTCCACTTCAATTGGTACATTAAGCTTTATAGCATTTTTCATCTTGTTATGAACGGTCTTTTTCACTGTTTCAAGTTCTGAGCTTTCGCAATCGAATACCAATTCATCATGCACTTGCAGTATCATTTTTGACTTGAGCTTCTTTTTGTTGAATTCATTATAAATATCAATCATAGCTATCTTAATCATATCAGCAGCCGTGCCCTGCACGGGCATATTGATAGCAATTCGCTCATCACGCTGCCTAACCACAGAATTTCTATTGTTAATATTAGGCAAAAATCTCCTTCTGCCTGCAAGGGTTTCAGTATATCCTTTCTTACGGGCAAATTCTTTGGTCTTTTCAAGCCATGCATTGATTGTGGGGAAATTGGCAAAGTATGATTGTATAATATCACGCGCTTCCCTCTGGTCAATATTAAGTCTTTGAGCCAAGCCATAAGCTTGTATGCCGTATATCAGCCCAAAGTTAACCTCCTTAGCCTTACGGCGCATATTGGCGTCAACTTTATCTAGTTTAACTTTAAATACCTTCGCAGCAGTTTCATTGTGAATATCATGCTTTTTCTCGAATGCTTTTATCATATTCTCATCATTTGAAAGATGCGCCATTATACGAAGTTCTATTTGTGAGTAATCTGCTGATAAAATAATATTACCCTTTTTATCAGGCACAAATGCTTTCCTTAAGCTTCTGCCTATTTCTGTACGTATCGGAATATTCTGCAAATTTGGATTAGCACTTGATAACCTGCCTGTGGCGGCGACTGTCTGATTATATGAAGTATGAATTTTTCCTGTTCGTTTATTAATAATTTCAAGCAGCCCTTCAGTATAAGTTGAGCGAAGCTTGGTGACCGTCCTGTAATCAAGCAGTTTTAATGCTATTGGATGTTCATTTCTCAGTTCTTCAAGTACTTTGGTATCAGTTGAAAATCCAGTTTTAATTTTCCTCTTAGCCGCTAAATTAAGCTTATTAAAAAGTACATCTGCAAGCTGTTTGGTAGAATTAATGTTGAATTTCATCTCTGCCTGTTCATAAATTTCTTTCTCAAGCCTTATTTCAGCCTTCTTTAGCTCTTCATTGATATCACCAAGTATCTTTGTATCTACCCTGACACCGATGAACTCCATATCAGCCAGTACTTCAATCAATGGAAATTCAATATCTCGGCATAAGTTATCAAGACTTACTTTTTTAAGCTCATATTCAATCCTGTGATACAGCCTTAAAGTTACATCAGCATCTTCTGCTGCATAATCTGATGCCTGCTTATAAGGAACCTGGTCCATAGTAATTTGTGTATTAGCCTTACCTGCTCCTATCAGCTCTGTAATTGGAACACACTTATAATTGAGATACTGTTCAGAGAGGTTATCCATTTTATAGTTTGATTCAGGCTTAAGCACATAAGCTGCGATCATTGTATCGAACCCGACATTCTTAAGGTCAATGCCGTGATTTTTCATCACAAGCATATCATATTTGATGTTTTGTCCAACCTTAGCTGACTTTTTATCTTCAAGTACAGCTTTTAGTTCTTTAAGTACATTATCAAGATCAAGCTGCGGCAATGATTCATCTGAGCTTCCCTTTTGTTTAACAGGCTTGCCAAACAGGTCGGTTTCTGAGGTTTCCTTGAATCTTAAGGGAACATAGAAAGCTTCTGCTTCATCATAACAGAATGATAAGCCTACAAGCTCTGCGTTCATTGCATTTCCGGAAGTAGTTTCTGTATCAAAGGCAAATTCATCGGTTCCTTTTAATTTCTTACAAAGCCTTTTGAAATCAGTGTCTGTTTTAATGGTATAATACTTATGAGGGTAAGTCTTCATATCCTGCATAGCACCAGCGAACTCTATCTTCTGCTCATCACTTTCTGATGGTTCTACAGAAACAGCCTGTATATTTACGTTTTGCTCAGCAGCGCCAAGCAGCTTTTTTAAAAGGAACTTAAACTCCATCTCAGAAAACAGTTTCTCCAATAGTGAAACATTCTTATCTGAATACGTTAGCGTATGGAAATCTATCTTTAGCGGCATTTCAGTATGAATAGTTACAAGCTCTTTTGACATATATGCATCATCTTTATAAGTGATAAGGTTTTCCTTCAGCTTTGGCTTTGTGATCTTATCAATATTTTTATAAAGATTTTCAATTGAGCCATATTCCTGTATCAATGCTGATGCTGTCTTTTCACCAATACCTTTAACTCCCGGCACATTATCAACTTTATCGCCCATAAGTCCAAGTACATCAGTAACCTTTTCGGGTCCTACACCAAATTTTTCTTTAACTCCATCGGGACCTATTACTTCAATTTCTGCTACTTTTTGTCCCAATACACTGCGAGCAGGCTTATACATTTTGATATTCTTATTTATAAGCTGCATGTAATCCTTATCAGATGTCACCATAAAGCTCATAACACCCTCTTTTTCAGCACGTTTAACAAGTGTGCCAATAATATCATCTGCTTCATAACCATGTGCTTCTATCATAGGGATATTGTAAGCAGAAATCACCTCTTTAATTTTATCTATCTGCGGGCGCAAATCATCAGGCATTGCCTCACGGGTTGCTTTATAATCAGCAAATTGTTTGTGGCGGAAAGTCGGCTCTGATGTATCAAAAGCAACGGCGATAAAATCAGGCTTTTCGTCATCAATAAGTTTGTTTAAAGTATTCACAAAGCCAAATACGGCTGAGGTATTAACACCCTTGCTGTTTATCAGCGGAGTGCGGATCATAGAAAAATAAGCCCTATAAGCCAGTGCCATTCCGTCAAGTAAAAAAAGTCTTTTTGCCATAATTGATACAAAATAACTAAATCCGTTACTTATTGCAATGAAAAGAGGTTGTTTTACCTTACCCACGCCACTTCCCTTAAAGAATAGGGGGAATAAATATTAAGACAATGGCTATCCCTCTCCAGCAAGGAGAGAAAGCCGGAGGGTGAGGTGTATATCTTATAAACTTATCCCCTCCCCTTTTGGGAGGGTTAGGGATGAGTTTATTTGTTGTTACCCAAACTGGAGTTTGGGTAACAGAATAATTTTAGTTATTAGTGAACTTAGAAACAAGTCAGGCAACCCAACAACGTGGCTAAATTTTGGATTGCACTGACTGTGTCAGTGCATGCATCAACACAGTTGATGCACTCCAAAATGTTAAATTACTCAATAATCTCTCTTTCAACACTTTCGTAAATAATATGTCCTGAAGTAATATAACCTTCCTGAATATCTTTTGGATTGCACTGACTGTGTCAGTGCATGCATCAACGCAGTTGATGCACTCCAAATTTAATTTTTACTATTCAGCAAATTGAATAATAATCCACCATAATTTATCAAATATTGAAAGAAACATTAAAATCATAACTATAAAATTTATTAAAACATCTAAAAATATTAAATTAAATCTTTTCCTGAATGTTTTGTATTTATTACGATTAAACATTAAATAAAGTAAAGTGAAATAAGCATTCAATACTATTACTATTGAAAAATATATAAAAACCGATGGTCTACCTAAATAAAATAAACTAATAGAAATAACTGATATTCCCAATCCGCCTGGGCTGACCAGTTTGGGAATGGTTAATCATAATTCACAAAATATATTGATTGTTTGCTGAATAATATATAGATTACTGAAGTGAGAAAAGCATTCTTAATACTAACGCTGTTAATTGCATTTAACTTTACTGCTCCAAATACGCAGTTGCTGAGTCAGATTACACGGCATACAATTGAATACAGGCAGGAAGATAAGTCCCGAGACCAGACAAATAATGAATTGCTGAAGAATAAAGTGGTAAGGTATATGAAGATGCGGATGTTATTGGTAAAGGTTAACAGAGTAGATTATAATTTTGGGTTTAATACAAGCTGATAAAGTGAAACGTCAATCGTGAAATGTGAAACGAATAAAGAAATAAAACATTTGCGAACCGGATTTATTCGGTGAAGCAATCTCGATGTATTATTAAAAAGATTGCTTCGTCCACGCCAGAGGCGGGCAGGACGTTACGCTCCTCACAAATAATCTGAATACGTTTTGGATTGCACTGACTGTGTCAGTGCATGCATCAACACAGTTGATGCACTCCAAATTTAACTATACAACTCTCTTTCCACGCTTTCGCAGATTATATGCCCAATAGTAATATGTCCTTCCTGAATGCGCTGTGTATTGTTGGATGGGATGATAATTTCGCAGTCTGCCATACCTTTTACTTTACCGCCAGTACCGCCAAGGAAAGCGATTGTTTTAAGTCCTTTACCCTTAGCCATTTCAATGGCTTTAATGACACTTAGGGAGTTACCGCTGGTTGATATTCCAAGCAATACATCTGCCTTTTGACCAAGACCTTCAACTTGCCGGGCGAAAACATTTTCATAGCCTATATCATTTGCTCCGGCAGTGAGTAAGGATGAATCTGTTGTAAGAGCTATGGCTCCAATAGCAGGACGTTTTATATCATGTGAGAGCCGTATGATGAGCTCCGTAGCAAGGTGCTGGGAGTCGGCAGCAGAGCCGCCATTGCCGCAGAATAGGACTTTGCCTCCGGCTTTAATGCTTGCGTTCAGAATATCAATTGCTTTATAAACGGCTTCTCTGCAATGTTTTAATATTGCTAGTTTTGTCTCAGCGCTATCGTTTAGTGATTCGTCAAAGAAACTGTCTCTGTTGAACATATTATTAAATAATTTTCTTAATTATGCACAGACAAGAATATCCGTGCTACTAACATTATAAAAATTCCTGATAGAGTTTCTGCCTGTAGCATACAGGTATCTCGCACTTGCCTGACTGTCTGTCTTTGCAGTATGCGGGACAGGAATGACAACAAATGTTATATTTTATTGTTTATAATTTCTGCTATTTTTTTTGAGGCTTCGTTTTTCCTGTCAAAAACTGATAGTGACTTACTGCCAACCTGTTTACGGAAATCATTTTTCCTCAGCAGGTTTAACAGATTTTTATAAAGCTCTTTTGAATCCTCAACTGCGATACCGCCTCCGTTTTTGATAAGATGTTCCGCGTCTTCTGAAAGCTTTTCATCACCAAATATTACGGGTATTCCGTAACCGGCAGGCTCAAGTACATTATGCATACCGGTCTGGTATCCCCCGCCTACGAATGCAACATGAGCGTATTTGTATAGTCCCATTAATATGCCGATGCAATCGATTAGAATAAGATTTTCGCCATCATATTTATTGAGCTCAGAGTATCTAATGCTTTTAATGTGTGGATATTTATCATGGATATCATACTCAATTTGTTCAAGTGTATCTTCGGTTGGTTCATGCGGAGCAAGTATTGTTATAAGTGAGAACTCTTCTGAGAGACCGTTTGAGCTTATTTTATCAATTACTGGAAAAATAACGTCATCATCTTTATCCCATGAGCTTCCAACAACAAAAACGTTTTTGTCTGTTAATACATTTCCATTGATAAAAGTTTTATCGCTTGATACTTCTTTAGCCTTGCTTATGCGTTCATATTTTGTATCCCCAAATACGGTAATTTCAGAATCAGTGCCTTTCATAAGCTTCCTGAAGTGAAACTTATCTTCTTCATCAGTAACGCCAATTACATCAACATATTTGTATATACTCTTCTTAAATGATAAACTTACAGTGAATCTCCACTTAAACCTCCGTGTATCAAAAGCTGAGTTTACTACCATTGTATATATACTTCTCTGTTTCAGTTCTTTCAGTAAATTCAGCCAGAGGTCGTACTTAATGAATATTACCGCTACAGGGTTTGTAATATCGATAAAGCTCTTTATACTTGAGGGATTATCATAAGGAAGGTATGTTTTAATGATTTTAGAACGTAAAGGAGTATCTATTTTAGAATGGTTGAATCCGGATGGCGAAAAAAAAGAAATAATGAAATTATACTTTTCGGTCCTGTCAAGCTCATCAATAATTGGCTTTGCCTGTTCAAATTCGCCAAGCGATGCACAGTGTATTAGAATAATTTTTTTTGAAGGATCTAGGGTCAGCACTTTTGGTTTTAAATATTTGAACAGCTCTTTTCTTCCTTTAAAGCCGGCTTTAAGCTTATTGTTAAAAAAAGATAAAGCCTTAGCTGCCAGCCAGAATACCGGCAGGAAGAAATAATTATAAAGTATAGACCAAAAATATTTCATTTAAAATTGGAGCTATCCTCAATAAAAAGGATTAAACCTCCATTATTTCTTTTTCTTTTTGCTGAATCAAAAGGTCTATTGCTTTTATATGCTTATCTGTTAATTTTTGAATTTCTACTTCAGAGTGTTTCCTGTCATCTTCTGAGAAGTGCTCGTCTTTTTCAGCTTTTTTAAGTCTTTCAATTTCATCGCGTCTAACATTGCGGATAGCAATCTTGCCATCTTCGGCAAATTTTTTTACAAGCTTAACAAGCTCTTTTCTTCTTTCTTCGTTTAAAGTTGGAATGGGAATCCTTATAACATTACCATCATTAATTGGATTTAATCCTAAGTTAGAACTTAAAATAGCTTTTTCGACAAGAGGCATTGCTGATTTATCCCAGCATTGAACGGAAATAGTATGAATATCAGGTGTGCTTAAGTTTCCTACCTGAGTTAATGGGGTCATAGTACCGTAATAATCTACCTTTATACCATCAAGCAGGTTTGTGGTAGCTTTACCGGTTCTAATTCTGATAAGTTCATTACGCACATGCTCTGTAGCCTTGTGCATTTTACCATCAGTTTCTTTAATTATTTCTTTGATCATAAATACAGAATTTAATTTGTATATTATACTTATGTAACATCAATATTCTTAATGAAAAAATTAATTGTGAACGAATGTTCCAATTTTATTACCAAGCACAATATCCCTGAAATTGTTTTCTTTGTTCATATTAAAAACAATGATTGGGATATTATTTTCTCTGCATAAAGCAAAAGCAGTCATATCCATTACTTTTAGATTTTTGCTAAGGGCATCTCCAAAAGTAATGTTCTTATATAGAACTGCATCTTTATTTTGTTCGGGATCAGAATCATACACACCTTCAACACGGGTACCTTTTAGTATAACTTCAGCACAAACTTCTAGCGCGCGAAGCGCACCTGCTGTATCTGTGGTAAAATACGGATTACCAGTACCAGCCCCAAAGATAACTATTCTTCTTTTTTCAAAATGACGCATTGCACGTCTGCGAAGAAAAGGTTCAGCAATTTTGTTCATATCAATAGCAGAAAGAAGCCTTGTAGGCATTCCGGCTTTTTCAAGTGAGTTTTGCAATGCAAGAGAGTTGATAATTGTTGCAAGCATACCCATATAATCGCCTGTTACGGCATCTATTCCCTGCGCCTGCGCGGATAGTCCGCGGTATATATTACCTCCGCCAATAACTATTCCAACATCAACACCAAGCTCGTAAACTTTTTTGATTTCGCAGGTAAGGTAATTCAGAATATTAACATCTATCCCTGTGTTGGCATCACCGCTGAGCGATTCACCGCTGAGCTTTAAAAGCACTCTTTTATATTTAAGTTCTTTATTAGCAGTCAATATTCCCTGGAATAAAAAACAGGCTTTTAATAAATTTAAGCCCGTTTGAATTTTAATTAAGCAATAATTGTTTCGCCAAGCTGGTAACGAACCATGGTTTTAACCTTATAGTCGTTGCCTGAAATTGATGATACAGTTTTTATAATATCGTTTACTGATTTACCTGACTCTTTAACAAATTCCTGTTCAACAAGACAGTTCTCTTCATAAAATTTCTCAACTTTATTAGTAGCAATTCTATCAGCAATATTTTCAGGTTTGCCTTCATTTATTGCATGAATTTTATATATCTCTTTTTCTTTTTCTATCATTTCAGCGCTTACACAGCTTCTATCAATTGTAAGCGGCTTCATTGCAACAACCTGCATTGCAAGGTCATTGCCAAGTGAAACGCCTTCACCTGTAAGATTACCTGTTATTTCTATAAGTGATGCTACTTTATTTCCTAAGTGGTTATATTCACAGAAGAAACCATCATCTGATTTAAAATAAACAGCTCTTTTAAGCTCAACCTTTTCGCCAACACTTGCTGTTGTTTCATCAATAACCTGCTGAATTGTGCTGCCACTTGCTGATTTTAAAGGAAGTAATGAATTAATATCACTTGATTTTCCTGCAAATACAGCTTCAACAGCCGCAGTGGCAAGATTATTGAATTTATCGCTTTTAGCAACAAAATCTGTTTCACAGTTCACTTCAACAATTGCTGCTTCATTTCTATCCTTATTTACTCTTGCATAAATAAGACCTTCTTTAGCGATCCTGTCACTTCTTTTCTGTGATGTAGCAGCGCCTTTTTTTCTTAAATATTCAATAGCTTTTTCGATATCACCGTCTGACTCGACCAAAGCTTTTTTACAGTTTACAATACCTGCACCTGTTTTTTCTCTTAACTTTTTCACTAAATCTAAGGAAACTTCCACTATATACTCCTTTAAATATTTATTCTAAACTGTTTCAAAATATACTGATTACACTTATATCCCAAATGTAACTTTAAGATACTCCTGCTCCTTCGCTTTCATCAGCTGCTGCAACTGCTTTTTTATTTGCTTCAACTTCTTCTTCACGCTGCATTCTCTTGGTTTCAACTGTCTGCTTTGTATCAATAATGGTATCTGATATTGAGCTAGTTATGAGTTCAATTGATTTTACAGCATCATCATTTGCTGGGATCGGAAAATCTATAAGATCAGGGTCGCAGTTTGTATCAACAATAGCGTAAATTGGGATACCAAGCTTTCTTGCTTCATCTACAGCAATGTGCTCTTTTTTAACGTCGATAAGAAATATTGCTCCCGGCAATTTATTCATAGAAACAATACCGCCAAGTACTTTTTCAAGTTTATCCTTCTCTCTTGAGAGCATAAGTCTTTCTTTTTTCTGGTAATTGCTGATTGTATTATCGGCTTCCATCTTAACGATGTTATTGAACCTTTTTATACTTTTGCGGATTGTAACAAAATTTGTTAACATGCCGCCAAGCCATCTTTCCGTTACATAAGGCATTCCGCAGCGGGATGCTTCCTGTTTAACAACTTCCTTAGCCTGCTTTTTGGTGCCAACAAACATTATAGTTTTTCCTTCACCAATTATTCTTGATATGGAGTTCTGTGCATCCTGCAGAAGCTCGTGTGTTTTTTTGAGGTCAATTATATGGATCCCGTTGCGCTCCATGAAGATGTATCTCTTCATTTTGGGATTCCAGCGGCGTGTTAAATGTCCGAAGTGTGCGCCTGATAGTAACAGGTCTTCTATTGATACATTTCTCATGATATTTTCCTTTTGTTATTTGCCCTTACCTGGACACTACTGCTTCCTTCATTTCCTGCCTAAACATCTCCTTTTGGAGACACGAGTCGGGCTGGATCCGTAAGCATGTTTATTGTTAAATAAAAAAAAATAGCCTTTGTTATATTAATAACCCGCAGGAGAGTTCTTTGAAAGAAACACTGCGGGAAAATTTTTAAACGAAAAAACGAGATTTGTAAATAACAGAATTAACGTTTTGAGAACTGGAAGCGTTTCCTTGCTTTAGGCTGACCGGGTTTCTTTCTTTCAACCATACGTGAATCCCTGGTTAAAAGTCCGTCTTTTTTAAGAGCAGGTCTAACACTTGCATCATATTTTAAGATAGCCCTTGCTACACCTAATCTGATTGCGCCAATCTGCCCGGTTACACCGCCGCCGTTTACATTAACCTTAACATCAAATTTGCCAATGAGATCAACAGTATATAATGGTTCAAGAGCTTCTTTTAAAAGAGTTTCTTTACCAAAAAAATCTTTTCCTGTTTTAGTGTTGATCTGAACAATGCCCGTGCCTTCAGTTAAAAATACTCTGGCTGTTGAACATTTTCTTCTTCCTGTAGCTAAATGATAGTTTACTGCCATTTATATTGTTTTATTGATAATATTCTTAAATATTTTTTGCTATCGGATTTTGTGCCAAATGCGGGTGCTTATCACCTGCATAAACTTTTAGCTTTGTAATAAGCTGGTTACCAAGCTTTGTTTTTGGAAGCATGCCTCTTACAGCTTTTGTTATAACTTTATCGGGATGGGAAGCGATAAGCTCTTTAAAAGTCTTTATCTTCTGTCCGCCCGGATATAATGAATGGTGTTTATACTCTTTAAGGTTTTCTCTTTTACCGGTTAAACGCACTTTTTCTGCATTTAACACTATAACAAAATCACCTGTATCTACATTTGGTGTAAATTTAGGGCTGTTTTTGCCCCAGATTATCTTTGCTACTTCAGAGGCAAATCTGCCCAGAGTTTTACCATTAGCATCAACTACATACCATTTCTTATCAACCTCGTCATTATGTGTAAAATGAGTGGTTTTTAATGATTTTTCTATTGCTTTTTTCATTGTAATTTCCTAAAAAGAATACAAAAATAGCTCTTTTTCCAATCAATGTCAATGAACTGACTTATGTATATTCAATTATTAAGTATAAATTAATTGAATAGACTAAGATATTGTGATTTTGTAAATTTATATATAAATCTAATCAATTATCCAATGAAAACATATATTGTAATTTTAATTTTATTTCCAATTTTAACAATTTGCCAGCCAAATAATGAAAAGAAAATAGAATTAAACAAATTTGCTGATAGTATTGATAACCTTATCCATAACTCATTAGTAACCCCTGAAGGAATATACAGTAATGCTATAAGCACTATCCGAAATATCAGGGCTATTGGTGTGCAGGAGACAAAGATAACATTTTACTATTTTCAAAAAGATGATTCAGTATATGAAGGTAATGAAAAAATAGTATATTTTATTCCAAGATATAATCCACCGCTTAAAATACTGGTTGAATATAACATAGCTGTAAGCCAGAGAGTAAACATAAGCTATTATATTGATGATGAAAAATATGCATACAAATTCAGTTCTACAGGAGCATATAGTAATAATTACAAAGCATTTTGGATCAATGATGGAGAACTTTTGAGGTATGAAGAAAAATATCAGGATACGTTAAATGCAAAAGTTGAAAGCGGTAAATTTTCGAAGGAAGTTTATAGTGACGGACTGCTAATAATTGAGAGGATCAAAACATATTTAAAATTATATTACGATATACTTAATATTGAATACATTGATAAATAATAAGCGTCATTTAGAATTATTTTTTTTCCAGTAATCCTTCATCAGCTCGCTTATCCATAAAGGTTGTTTAATCTCTTCACCGGGCTCAGGTAAAAACCCTCTGATAACAGGCTTTATATCCAATACCGGTGTGCCATCTATGGCATCAAGCCATTTAACACTTAAACTCTTATCTTTACATCCTATAAGTCTAACAAGTGATAGTCCTAAATGATTTGGACGATCTTTTCCTCTTTGAGCAAACATCCCTACTTCAGGCAGATCAGTATTATTTCGCGGATGCCGAGTTCCTTTTTGAATTTTATTTTTATCAGCTTTATCAAAATAATAAATAACTTCAACGTGTGAAAACTCCTCAATTCCTTTTAAAGCATCTTCAGTAAATTCACTTGTAAGCTCAATTTCTGAAATCACTTCGCCCCAATGGTCATCCTTGATCTCTTTGCGTGAATTTTTAACATAGCCGATTGGCGTTAACTCTATTTTCATATTATTTTCACTTTCATTTCTTGTATGCTATGGGTACAAAATTAAAATAGCCAATCGAATACTTCAATTGGCTAAATATTACATTGGATACTTCCACGCCTGAGGCGGGCAGGCGCAACTCTCAGTATTTTATTACTTAAACTGAGCATGATCCCTAATTATATATTTAATTTCTTTAGCTTTTACAAATGATGTCAATTTGGCGAGTTCGTAAACATCAATATTCTTGAATGCCATGCCAATTAGGCCGCCTATTACCGCACATGGTACTGTAAACATACCCAATACCCCAAGAGTGGCATCTTTGGGAAGGAATTTAATTTTTTTCTTACCCCAAAACTGATAGACAAGAAATCCGCCAACAAAACCGATTCCTGCACCAAAAGCTGCACCTGTTTTCCAGTATTTACCATTATCAAACCTTATCCTTGCAATTTTGTCGGTATTCACAATTTTATATGCACCTGTATCTGAAACAAGTAACAGGTTTTCGTGAATACCAATTAGACTTGTCATAGGAATACCTGAACCATTTTTATATACAATGCTACATGGATCTGTTTGTGAATAACCAACAGAATAAGCTACTGCAAGAAATATTAAAGTAAAAAGAAATTTTTTCAAAAAAATTTAGTTTTATTACTGTAAATATAGCGAAAAATCAATATCAATTACAATAATTCAAAAGCAGTATATTGAAAACGAAAGATTGATCAATGCTCATTTGGATTTACAAGCTGGAACCAGTTTCCGTCGGGGTCAGTAAGTGTTAAGCATTTATCTGAACCATCAGTTCCTTTAAACTCAAGACCACGATTAATTAACTCATCTTTTGTTTTATCAAGATCATCAGTATAGAGTACAAATCCGGTTTTGGCAGACTGGTAATTATCAAAAGTGACTTTATCCCTGCCCGGTCTAAACAGGATTACATAATTACCTGATTTAAGCCATACAAACTTATCATTTTGTACAGTTTCCAGCTCAAATCCCAATACATCAATATAAAAGTCCTTTGATACCATGGGATCTTTTACAAATATTTCAATGTGTCCGAATGTCGGGTTCATAAAATTGTGTTAGATATAGTTTAATTTGAATTTAATTGTTCTAAAACATTTTCTTCAATTTCAATTCTGCGTTTAAGCAGAAACAGGTTAACAGAAGAAAATACTACAGCAGTTATAAAGCATGAAAACATGAAAGGAATAACTGCAAGCTCAGTTATAACCGCCATATAGTTTGGATGCTTGAAATACTTATACGGTCCATGCTTAACCAATGGACTTCCCGGGACAATAATTATTCTTGTATTCCACATACTTCCCAAAGAAATTATAGCCCAATATCTTAATCCCTGGGCAGCTATAAATAGTATCAGGAATATTATCCAGAATTTATTTAACACTCGCTCAGAATAATAATACTCGGCAAAAAGTGAAATGAAAAATAAGATGTGCATAACAACAATTATTTTATATCCGCTTTTATCATATTCTATGCCACCGGCAGCAAGACTTTTTTTCTCATTCTTCTTGGCAATAAGCAGCTCAATTAGTCTTTGTAAAACAACAAATCCAATTAGTGTATAAAATAACATTATATAGTTTTAAATAAAATTAATTCTGAACTGAAACCCGGACCAAGTGAAGAAATAAGACCATACTCCCCTGCTTTAATACTACCTATAGTTTTCATAAATTCATCAAGAACGTAAATAACACTGGGAGAGGACATATTTCCGTGTTCTCTTAAAATTTTTCGCGATATATTGAGCGTACCATTTTGAAGTTCCATTGATTCCTCATAAGCATTAATAACTTTTAAACCACCGGGATGAGTGACATAGTGAATTATATCAGTAATTTTCAGGTTATACATTTTAAGTAATTCTGTAATATTCGGATTAACATATTTCTTAACAATATTAGGTATATCACGGCTGAATATTACACTGAAACCGGTTTCAACAACTTCCCAACCCATCACATCAAGTGAATTTTCATAAATTGTGGAATGTGAAGCAATAAGCTCAACAGTACGTAAAGTTTTTTTTGCCAGTTCACTTTCATCTCCTGCAATTAACGCGCAGGCGCATCCATCACTGAACAATGATGCTGCGATAATATTGCTTTTGGATAGGTCATCCTTCTGAAATGTAAGGCTGCAAAGCTCAACTGCTATAACTAATGATGTTTCTTTAGGATATGCTTTGGTATAATCCATAGCTCGGCTTATAGCTGCTGCTCCGCCGGCACAGCCTAAACCCCATAGAGGTGTACGCTTAACATGTCTGTCCAATCCTATATCATTGAACAATATCGCATCAAGAGTTGGTGTCATAACTCCCGTACTTGTAACATATAATACATTATTTATCTGTCCGGGTAAAATTCCTGCTCTTGTTAAACAAATATCAATTGCTTCTTTTGCAAGCTTTACTGCGACATCTTTAAAAATTTCATTTCTTTCCTTAAAGGAATGATCATTTTTTAACCATGATGTTTCAACAGATATATGCCTGTTGGAAATTTCGGAGTTATCGAATACATTTATCATATGGTCAATATCAACCGATGCACCTGAATATAAATTATAGATAAACTCCTTTAATTCACTTTGAGGGAGCTTATAAGGCGCATCTGCAGTACCGGTGGAAATAATTTTAGGCATTTAAAAAATGTTTAATAGTTGTAGGTGATAGAAACTACAACGGGGTAAAATCTGTAATAATTAAAACAAAAACTATAATTATTGAGTTCGATTATGTAACTTTTAATTAAAAATGGATTCTTCCACCCGCCTGTGGCGCGGGCAGGCACTTCGTTCAGAATGTGAAAAGACACGCTTTTGAAGGCGTGTCTTTATAATAGGATCTTAAATACAACAAAGATTTAGAAATAGAATTTAAATATTGTCTGAAATTCATCATCCTTAAAATCAGTTGCATTGGTTGGTTCAGGGTCACCTTTGCCATTTGTAACCTTCCTGTAAACAGTTTCAACTTCAAGACCGCTTAGCGGGAAGAAAACCGCGCCAAAGCTGTAACGCTGACGTTCGGTTTCGCTGTTCTTTAAGCCAAGAGCGTTATCATAATTTTCATATTGAACTTTAAGCTCAACACCTTTTGAAACTCTTATATCAATTTCAGCAAAAATTGTACGGAAATCAGAGCGTGAACTGACAGAGTCTCTCTTGTCAAGCCTGTTATAAGCAATTTCTCCAAGGATAGCCACTCTTTCAAATAAGCCTATTGATAAAAATCCAGCAGCCATCTGCCTGAGTGCGTTGATATTATTCAAAGCATGATATTTAAATGGATTACTTAAAAATGAACCTCCTAAGCCGAAAGTATATTTGCTTTTTTTGCTTGCCCAGCGGAAATCACCCGACACCGTAACTTGTTTCTGGTTATCAAAATCAAAGCTGTTGTTGCGCTGGTTATCTTTGTTTACGCTTGAACCGTTAGAAAATCCCGCTGTTAATGTAAAGAAGCTTGGCGCTATGCCAACTTCAATACCTGCATCAGATGCATAAGGCGTGTACATATCGTTGAATATCCTGTTGTATGCGCGGTGTTCGGGAATTTTTATACCGAAGTTTGGAATAAATCTTCCAACTTTAAAATACAGTCCAGCAGGCAGGTTTGAAACCATACCATAAATTTCATACTTAGTAGGAAGTGGATTTGAACCATAAGTATTTGGAATGTATAAACCGGGTGCAATCATTAAACTTATATATTTATTTACCTGTGCATTCACATATAGATCGCCCTGCATCTGGAAGAATGTATTGAAGTTAGGATTACCCTCACCTGTCTGATTATCAATAAATATCATTCTCATATCAGCGCCCATTGAAATACCTTTTGTTATCTGTGGGTCAATTTCTGTTGTCTTATTGGCTTTTTCCCAGAACTTGAAGTAAAGATTATCTTTACCGTATTTAACACCGTAAAGATTCCTCATTCCACCGCCAGTTGGATTAACATGACAGCTCTGGCATTTTTCACCTGTATAAGCTGCAAACTTTGGATATGAATACATCGTGGTGGTCAAAAGGAAAAACAGGGCGAAAATACCTGAGGCAATGTGTATTTTAGTTTTCATTATTTGATGTTTTATTTAAAAATGACTAATTAATGTTATAATATCATTAATTTTTTTGAAAAAAACAAAGAAGATATATTTACAGGTAAAATTTCAATAAAAAACCTACCCAATTTAATGAGCAGTTTTATAATCTTTTCCCTCACACCTGACTGCCCAGGCAGTTTCGGGGAGGGCAATCGCACCTATGGTGCGATGGGAGGGGTCTTACTTTAAAAGCACCATCTTCTTCGTATCAGTAAAGACGTCCCGTCCTGACTGGCTTGACAGTTGGGACGTCTCTGCAGCCAGTTTATAAAAATACATACCACTTGCCAGATTTGATCCATCAAACTTAACCTCATAACTTCCCGGTGTTTTAGTATCGCTGTATGTAAAGACTTCTCTGCCAAGCAAATCGTAAATTTTTATTGATACCAACACACCCCGTCCTTCGGACACCCCTCTCAAGAGGGGAATTTCGTATCTTATGTTTGTTATCGGATTAAAAGGATTTGGATATGATTGGTACAACATAAATTCTGTAGGTATTACCAACTGATTATTATTAATCCCTATCGGGTTTATTTCACCATTTTTGTTGGTTTTAAGAACATATAAATATTGTGGAGAAGTTAAATTATTTGATTTAGGGGGAATATTTCTCATATCCCCGCATATCACATAACCACTATCACTACACAAATCTACGGAAGAACCAGAGATCTCGAGAGTATCCTTTAAAAAGAACTTCTCCCAAATTTTTTGACCAAGTGAATCTATTGCCAATAAAAAACATTTCACCGTATCAGTTGAGTTTAAACCAGCAATATGATATCCTGTAATCACATAAGTGTTGTTATAATCTACTTTTATTGCACAATCCGAGGCATGTAATTCGTAATATTTTAGAGTATCTCCATAAATCTTTGACCATTGTAGATTACCTGAACTATCCGTTTTTGTAAAATACAACCTTTTTTGTCTATTAGAAAACCAGATAACACTAATTGAAAGAAAGCCTTTATCATAAGTTTGAAAAACCGATTTTCCAATTTCAATAAAATTTGTTCCATAATTATTTGTCCATAATGTATCTCCATTGGAATTTGTTCTTATTAAATATATTTGATTATTATTGTTATTTAACCAAAATCCACCTATTAAAATAAAATCATTATTTTGTAATTGTTTGATATTTGTTAAAGCTATGTAAGTATTTTCTTGTCCTATAAATTTAGAAAATACTTTTCTCCCATTAAAATCCAATTTAATAAAATAACCATAAGTTGATGAAGGATTATATGTTATTGCCCCTCCGACTATAGCAAAATTACCGTCATTAGTAATACAAAAACTATATATCCTTAAATCATAACCTGTTTCTGTAATTTGTCTAGTCCATATTATATTACCAGTTGCAGTAAGTTTAACAATAAAAAGATTGTCATTATACCCAACCGCGACATAGTTACCATCGTTAGTTTCAATAATTGAAGTTAATTCAACAACAGGAAAGTATCTTACCCAGAGGGTATCGCCAAGCTGATTTAATTTAGTAATAAAACCACCATAATTAGTTCTTAATCCGCAAACAATATAATTACCATCACTTGTTTGTTTCACTGAATAACCAGTTGTCCAGTTAGAATATAAATAGGAACGTTCCCATGTTAAACTTTGCCCGTAGCAATTACCAACAAGCATTAAAAAAATAATGAAAACCAATAAACGAAATATATTTGTGTTATTTGAATTTGAGTTATTTTGATTTTGTAAATTCATTTTTCCTTTCAAATTATTTTCAGAAGGATACCAGTAAGTTTGATTTACCAAAATAGCACAGTTTTTGGCAATTTGCAACAACAAAAGTTTAAAGATTCAGGTTATATCAATTGGTGACACTACAAAATTAATACATCAATTAAGGCAATACAATGATTTATGACATAAAAACATATTCACAGCAATTACCATTTTATATTATGGTCATTTAAAGTATTTTTGCTCCGAAGGAGCCCATTCGGGCATTTAACTGAACATTTTTAATGAGAGAATACTTCAAGTTAGTTAAGCTTTTAAGACCCTACAGACATTTACTTGTCTTATCATTTGTATTAATAATATTTTACTCTGCATGTAATGCGGCTTCTATTTATCTTTCTATCCCTTTGCTTAAGACTTTATTCACAGGAAATTCAACTGACCTTTCTATTCTGCCTTCAAAGACTTTTTTTGATACTATAAGGCAATATGTTGATAGCTGGATATTCGTGGGCGGTGATAAATACGGCGCATTAGTAAAAGTATGCCTGCTGATGTTTACCGCTTACCTGCTAAAGAATATTTTTGCATTTATGCAGGGGATATTAACGCAGTATGTGGAAAAATCGCTTATTACCGATCTAAGACGTAAGATGTTTGATAAATTCAATACCCTTTCTCTGAAGTATTTTAATGAAAGACGCTCTGGTGATATTGTCTCACGTTTTATTACAGATGTTAACACTATACAGAATACAGTATCAGTAACATTTACCTTCTGATAAAACAGCCCGTGCTATTAATAACATTCCTAACAATGGCATTTTTTATAAGCTGGAAGTTAACGCTTATCTCAATGGTAACTGTCCCAATTAGTGTACTGCTTATAATTTACCTTGGTAAGAAGCTTAAAAAATACAGCATACGCGTACAGGAAAAGCTTGGGGAGTTCACTTCGGTCATTTCTGAAAATATTTATGGTGGAAAGATAATACGCGCCTTCGGTATGGAGGATTTTGAGAAGAAAAGGTTCGAGTTCAAGCTGAAGGATTATTTCAGGTCACTAATGAAAAGCGCAGTGTATAACGATATGACCCGTCCATTAACAGAAATTGTAAGTGTTGCGCTTGGTGTATTCATAATATGGTATGCAGGCAGAGAAATTTTCAGCGGAAGTTCACTTGCACCCGAAGAATTTATTGGTTTCCTTCTGATAATTTTCCAGCTAATGGCGCCAATTAAGGATTTCAGCTCGGTATCAAACCGCATTCAGGAGTCTTATGCTTCCGCAATACGGATATTTGAAATTATTGATGCCAAGCCTGATATTTATGATAAACCGGGTGCAAAAGATAAAACCGTATTTGAGAGCGACATTGAATTTAAAAATGTTAGCTTTACTTACAATACTGCTGAGAGAATGATATTAGATGATATTAATTTCAAAATATCGAAGAATGAAAATATCGCAATTGTGGGATTAAGCGGAGCGGGTAAATCAACAATGGTTGACCTACTCCCCCGCTTTTATGATGCAACTTCCGGTGAGATTCAAATTGACGGAGAGAACATAAAAGATATAAAGCTAAAGTCTTTGCGCAATCTTTTTGGAATTGTAACACAGGAAATAATTTTATTTAACGATACGATAAAAAACAATATTGCTTTTGGTCAGGAAAATATTCCACTCGACGAAATAATTAAAGCCGCAAAGAATGCCAATGCCCACGATTTTATTAAGCAGACTGAAAACGGGTATGATACTGTTATTGGAGAGCGCGGTATAAGGCTCTCAGGAGGGCAGAAACAGAGAATTGCAATCGCACGCGCATTGTTAAAAAATGCGCCTATTATGATACTAGATGAGGCAACATCATCGCTTGATACAGAGTCAGAGCAGCTTATACAGGAAGCAATTGAAAGGCTTATGCAGAACAGGACATCTATTGTTATTGCACACAGGCTTTCTACAATTAAAGATGCCGATAGGATAGTTGTGATAGATGACGGCAGAATTGCAAATGTTGGTACCCACGATGAGCTATTGAACGATGAAACAAGTATCTACAAAAAGCTTTATGAAATGCAGTTTGGGTAAATCATAATATCATAATGAAAATTTCAGCAGTTGTAATAACTAAGAACGAAGAAAACAATGTTAAGGGATGCCTTGAGACTTTAAAATGGGCTGATGAAATTGTTATAATTGATTCAGGCAGCACAGATAGAACAAGAGAAATTGCAGCCGGGTTTACCGAAAAAATCTTCACTACAAGTTCAGATGTATTTTCTGAAAAGCGCACAATCTCGTTTGATAAAACTTCAAATGACTGGATATTATTTTTAGATGCAGATGAACGAATAACACCTGAATTACAAAACGAAATATTATCTTTAAAAACAAAGGAGGGAGTTTATGGCTACCGTTTGAACAGACGGAATTATTGTTTTGGGCAATGGCTGAAACATTCAGGGGTTTATCCGGATAAACACATCAGGCTGTTCAACAAAATATTCGCCTCTATTAGTCCAAGAATAGTACACGAAGGTGTTGAAATTAAAGGTAATGTGGGTGAGTTAAGTAATGATTTCATTCATTTTTCATATCGCGATATGACGCACATGATGGATAAGATAAATCTATATAGCACACTTGAAGCACGGGAAAATTTTGAAAAGAATAAGCAAATATCAAAAATTGGAGTTTTTACTCACGCAATATCGGCATTTTTAAGAGTATATATTTCAAGAAAAGGATTTAAAGATGGGCGAGGCGGATTCTTTATCAGCTTTTGTTACGCAATGGTAAACTTTTTATCTCTCTTAAAATTATTAAAACTTCAAGGTAAACTTTAAATTGTATATTATTACTGCGAAAAAAGAAAATATAAACAGCTATACTGATATTCTGATATATGTATTTATCGGGCTTGCTGCATATTCATCGCAATTTTCAATTGCAACTTCCTCAATTGGAATAGGCGGGTTAATTATCCTAACAACATTTAAACTATTAATTACCAATGAAAAATTAACCATAGACCGCAACATCCTGTATCTATTCGGAGCATTTATACTTGTGCAGGTAATATCGTCAGCCGTTTGCGGCAATCCCGCAGATTCATTTGACAATATCTACAGGAAAATATCTTTATATATTGTTTTCTTTGCATCACTCCTGTTTATCAAAAATACTGCCGATCTGAAAAAAATGTTTGTAATATTAATTTCATTTACGGCATTTATTTCAACAGTTGAACTCATAAGGTTTTCAATGGATTATGTTCCGCACCATAGCAGGCCTCTATCTGGTTACAGGCTTGAGTATTACGGCTATCCGGTAACAAACGGAGAAATAAAAATGGTAATACTTCTTTTAATTGCCCCGTTTTTCTTCGTTAAGAAAAATTATTTAATGAATAAGATATACTTAGCAATATTAACACTCCCGTTACTTATAACATTTTATTTAACAAATGCGCGTAATGCAATTCTCGGTCTTTTTGTATCTTTAATAATTGTTGGACTGCTTAAAAATAAATATTTCCTTGGAGGATTAATAACAATAACTGTTCTTTTTCTATTCCTTGCTCCAATGAATATAAAAGAACGGGTTATAAGCATTGCTGATCTTAATCATCCAAGCAATCACTCTCGATTTGTTATGTGGGATACCGGAATAAAGATAATTAAAGATAACCTGCTGTTTGGCGTGGGTGATGTAGATATTAATATGGTTTACAGAATGTACAGGATTCCCACAGTTCACGGCGAAGGCTCACACATGCACAGCAATATATTTCAGATACTGGTTAACTTTGGGGTTATTGGATTTACTGCATGGCTCGCTTTAATGTTATATATTTTTTATAGGCAAATCAAATTATGGCTTGCATGCAGGAAGTTTGAATTCCTGAATATACTTGCTTTGATCTCAATTCTATCTATGATAGCACTTCAGGTAAGCGGTTTAACTGAATGGAATTTTGGTGATGCGGAATTTGCGGCTATATTTTGGTTTAACATCGCGCTGGCATTCTTAGCCGGAAAATTTATGCTCAAAGGTGATAATGGCTGAGAAAAATAATATTTGCAAGATAAGCGCAATAGTAATAACATATAATGAAGAGACAAATATTGAAGTTTGTTTAGAACTGCTTAAATGGTGTGATGAAATAATTGTAATTGATTCTAATAGCACTGATAATACAGTAGAAATTGCTAAGCGATATACTGATAATATATTTGCTGTCGATAATATCCCCTACGGCGAAAAACGCAATATTGGAATTGATAAAGCTTCCTGTGAGTGGGTGATTTGGCTTGATGCTGATGAGAGGATATCGCCTGAGCTTCACCTGGAAATAAAAGAAATTGTAAATTCTACAAGTAACAATAATTGCAATGCATACCTAATCAACAGGAAAAGCTATTTCATAAATAAATTCATTAAACATTGCGGCTGGTATCCTGATTTTACACTCAGGCTATTTAAAAAATCCACAGGAATAAAGTTTGATACGACACTTGTTCATGAAAAAGCAGTATATTCAGGTATAACCGGTAAACTGAAAAGTGATATCCTGCATTATACAGATAGAGATTTTGAGCATTACCTGAGGAAACTTAATAATTATACTTCACTATCAACAGAAGAAATGCATACTAAAGGCAGGAAAGCTTCATTTTTTGATATAATTTTTAGACCTGCATTTTCATTCTTTAAGATGTATTTTTTAAGACTTGGAATTTTAGATGGCTATATGGGAATGGTTTTATGCACTTTATCTTCAATTCATGTAATGACAAAATATTCGAAACTATATTTATTAAATAAACCTAACTTAAACAATTAAAAGTACTTACAGTATGGATAGTAAAGAAAAAAATACACAGTTATTCATGTATCTTGTTGGTTCATTCGAAATGTCTGCAATGATGGCAATGGGAAAAATTAAAAATCCCATGACTGATAAAACTGAGCGAGATATGAACCAGGCACAATTTTCAATTGATATTCTGGATATGCTGAAGGAAAAAACCGGCAGCAAATTATCAGAATATGAAGCGAAATACCTTGAAAATACCGTTGGACAGCTTAAGCTTAATTACATTGATGAGATGAAGAAGGAATCAGCAAAACCCAAAGAATCGGATGATAAGAATAAAGAAGTCACAGAAAAAACTGAAGACAAAGAAGAACAAGTAAAAAGTTAATTAACTCATAACGGAATGATATTTGGCATAAGAGGAAATATAAACAAAACAGAACTTGTACCCCTTGTTCACAAGCTTGTTAAAGGTCTGGATAAAGCCGGAATAGAATATATTATAGAAAGCACAATTGCTTCACAGGTTAAAAAACGTTTTAGCTTCGGCTTGAAGCAGACAAAAATTGCTGCTGATAATGAGATCGTAAAAAGATGTGATTTCATTATATCAATAGGAGGTGACGGCACTTTCCTTGCAACTGCAAAGCTTGTAGGCAGCAGGAACGTTCCGATAATAGGTGTTAACCTTGGCAAGCTTGGCTTCCTTGCTGAAACATCGACTAAAGAAATACTTGGATTTGTAAAAAAGGTAGTAAAAGGCGATTTTATGATAGATGAGAGGACAGTTGTTCAGGCTTCATCTTCTATAAACGGGACTGTCTCGAAAAAGACAATTTTTGGTATGAATGAAATTGTCATAAATCAGAATGAGATAGTTAAAACAATTGAGATCGGGGTTTACTTCAATAACCAGCTTGTTAACCGCTACCACGCAGATGGTATTATTATTGCAACACCAACGGGTTCTACAGGATATTCCCTTTCGGCCGGGGGACCAATTGTATTCCCTAAGACTGAGGTATACATTCTTTCCCCGCTATCACCGCATACACTAACTGCAAGACCTGTAATACTTCCGGATAACGGTGTGTTTAAGGTAAAGATAAATTCCGAAGTCCCTGTAAATATAGTAAGTGATGGTAACAGTATAATAAAATTAAACTCTCCTGCAGTAATTGAGATTAAAAAAGCTCCGTACAAAATTAAAATTGCAAAGAGCCTGGAAAGTAATTACTTTAAAGTTTTAACAGGCAAGCTTTTATGGGGCGAAGATAAAAGGAAAAAAAGCAGGTTTTAGTCAATTGCGAGCGAAGCGAAGCAATCTCATTCTCTGCTCTTGTCAGGTCCTCTCCGTAGGAGTCCTTTGCACAGACCTGACAAATTCTATTTAAAAAGTAGTGTCAGATCTGAGGACCTGACACGATCACAAAGTTTGCTTTGTCGATGTTGCTCCTCGCAAAAGAATACTGAGCAACACAGCTTTAAAAAAACACTACTGCTCTTGTCAGGTCCTCTCCGTAGGAGTCCTTTGGACAGACCTGACAAACAAAATAAATCATTAATGGATCCTTCGCTTCTCTCAGGATAAAACATGGATAGACGTATTTGGATCATTTTTCTCACTGTATTTATTGACTTGCTGGGCTTTGGTATTTTAATTCCTATACTGCCTACGTTTGCACAGAATGAGCTGATGATGAACGAGACGCTTATCGGTCTGACAGTCGGCATATTTTCGCTGATGCAGTTCATCTTCAATCCTTTATGGGGCAGACTATCGGATATTTATGGCAGGAAGCCGATATTAATTTTCGGTTTAAGCGGTAATGTGCTATCCTATATAATAACCGGACTTGTATTAAGCGGAGTGTTTACATCAATACCTCTTCTGCTTATCTCGCGCGCGCTTGCCGGAATTTTTTCAGCTAACATTGGAGCTGCAATGGCGTATATATCTGATATTACTCCGCCTAAAGATCGCTCAAAAGGTATGGGATTCATTGGAGCTGCGTTTGGTTTGGGATTTGTGTTCGGTCCATTTATTGGCGGCGTGCTTGCAAAAAGATTCGGTTTCGGGTTTCCTACTTATTTATCCGCGGGACTTTCATTATTAGCATTAGTCTTAACAATGATATTCGTAAATGAATCACTGCCCAAAGAGTTAAGAGTCGGAAGAACTATGGGCGGGCTCAACCTGAAAAATGGTGTGAACAAGCTTGTAACAGCATTAAAGCATCAACATGTGGGATTTTTAATAATGCTATACTTCATTGTTGTATTTTCATTTTCAAATATATTTTCAACCTTCCAGCTATACGCAGAAAGCAAGGAAGGGTTTAGTTATGATATTGAACAAGTAAGCTATTTGTTCGCCTTTTCCGGTTTAGTTGGTGCAATTACACAGGGAATTTTCCTCAGACCGATACTGAGGATATTTGATGAGAGAAAAGTATTTATAGCAGGTTGCATTATCATGGGAATTGGCTTGGGCACTATCCCCTTTTCAAATCATATTTTAGTTTTACTATTAGGCAGTATTTTATTTATGAGCGTTGGCAATGGGTTAGTGCTATCTATTGGACTTGGATTAATTTCAAAATTCAGTGATAGAGATGAACAGGGTGGAATACTTGGCTTAACACAATCAATGGCTTCTTTTGCAAGGTTCATAGGTCCAACGTGGGGCGGATTGGTTTATCATTACATCAGCTTTGCCGCTCCATTTCTTACCGGCGGAATTGTTATGATAGGCGCAACATTGATGAGCTTAAGGTTGCTTAAAGATAAATACAGGCACTCAAGTAATACAGTTGGGATGTAAAAAGGTACTTTTCAGCTGAAAATAGATTTACTGCGGTAATTTTCCTCCATACAAATATTCAAATATCTTGGTGCTTATTTTCTCATTTGTATCTTTTGAGATATCATGTTTTATGCAAAATCTATTAAAATTCCTAAATAAAATCTCAAAATAAGTTTTACTAGTACTAAAATCTACTTCTAAGTGCTGTCCTTTCATTCCAATTTCATTTACATATAGATTATCTTTTACTTTGTACTCTACATTGCATAAAAATATTAATTTTAGAAATTGTGCAGCTGCATCGGTTGCTAAATAATATGCCCAACTATCAATCTGTATAAATACTTCATTTATCCATTTTTTGACTTCCGGTATTACTCTTAATTCTCTCGGATCATCGTCATAACCGTGTATTCCTATGTCAACCTTACTTTCAAAAAAATGTAGGAGTTCAGGATTTACTTCAAGTCTTTTTAAACCTTCTATTAGTTCATCGAAAAAACCATTTTCAACAGAAAATCTATCTACAATAAAAATTAATCGATTATGTTTTTGCAACATTTTATTTACATTCCAAAACTCTTCTAGTTGAGAAGCATAATCCACTATCGGACTAATATATCTTTCAAATTCCGTTTTAGAATTTGCACTTAACTCGTTTGCAAATGGGATGGTAATTTTCCAGTTATCACCTGCCCTTTCTGTTTTTTCAGCATCACAAATACACCAAAATGCTTTCTTATTTGGAATATCTACTATTAATATTATTACGGGAATATCATGATTTAAATAATAATTTAGATGCTTTATTTCACCTCTATAAACCCATCCATAATTATTTGTTTCTACGAAATAGGAATCACCAGCTTTGATTTGCAACGCAATAGATTTTCCAGTAACTTGACCAAATTCAGTAATCAAATCAATATATGCATCAATACCAAAATCATTTTCGAGATGGTTTTCTCTAAACATCCAGTTTAATTCATTTTCTACAATTGATTTAACAGTAGTTAAACCCTTTTCACCTATTTCCGATGATTTTTTGATTTTAGGTAATTCCATTATAAATATATTAATATTTTTGATTAGTTAATTAGAAATTAACAAAATAATTAAGATAAGTGCTTATTAATTATTAAATATTTTTTAAAAAGCTTGTTTGCCTCAACAAACTGTTTACTGAACCACTGAATTTCTTGACTATCTCCATCGCAGGCTTTCTTATAATCAATATCACGATCTTCATGATCAATATAAGCTTTCATCAATGTTCTATAATGATTTGATTTTGTACCATGTGAGTACAATTCATCTACGTATATTTTAATTTCTTGACCGAATAAGAATTCAATTTCTGTTGTATCTCTCAATAACTTGTAGAAATCTTCTTGCTTTGCAGTACCATATGTGATAACTTGTGCAATATAGCTGCAAATATCTTTATAAATAAGAATTCTTCTTTCATACAATTCTTTTTTAATCTGGAATTTATATAATCTATACTGTAGAATACTGATAAATAGTCCTACAACTACAATAGTAATATTAATAATTTCAGAATAGTTATTCATTGTTTTTATTTACATTAGCGTGCTTTAATAAATAATTGACAAAATCTACATCTTCGATTTTCTCTTTTTCCATTTCTTCATTAATTTTAATACTTGGGCCTAAATCTCTATAATTAAATTTATGTAAAATATTTATTCCAGTATCCAATTCAACCAATAAACTAAATGACAAATCAATGATTTTAATTTGTAATTTATAAATCGATAAAATTGAAAAAAGTAAAATATTACTAATTACTTGATAATCATTTTGTTTTTGATATTTTTCGAATAATTGAGTGCGATTTTCAATAGAAAATTGATCCATAGTTTCCAAATTTTTGAGTTCATCTATATATTCTGACAATTTCAGAAGTGCCATAGAGACAACACTTTGTTGTAATTTATTTAACATGTTATCATACTCCAAAAATAATCCGGAATTTATAGCATTAGAAATGAAATCTATTCTTAGCTTATTCGAACGACCTAAACCAAATAATACATACAAATTGAAAGGTTTAAAATCACTATTTTTGAATTTACTTTTACCATTAACCTCTCCATTATAATTATTAAATATTTTATGTGCAAAATTAGTAATAGGAAAAATATCGCCTTCCGATTTCTGAAATAAGTATCTTAAATTGTTGAATATTTCATATTTAATATTTACAATAAATGCTAATTTTTCTAGGTTAATATTAAATTTAAATTCAGTTTTCAAAGCATCAACAATATTACTAAATTCTTTGAAATTATGTACCCAATTACCTTTCGGAAGTTGTGATTTGTCATTTTGTGCTTTTTTCATTTCATCAACTCTAGAAACTTCATTTACAAAATTAAAAATAAATTCAGAATCTTCTACAATATTACTTTTAAAATTAACAATACCTGATATATCTTCTTCTGATATATTATACTTTATTCTATAATCTGTCGTAAGTATCTCTTTAAGTTTTTTTCGCTCATTTTTCACAATCCATATATCTTCTCTAACAAAATTAACAATTTTTAATTTTCCAACTTTAAGTTGTTCATATGCTTTTCTATACTCCATTTGTGTTAGACTAATATTCTTTTGCTTATTATAATATCCTCCAACTCTACTACCAATTAA
>JAYTUN010000078.1:0-29777 GCA_043744495.1 Ignavibacteria bacterium | reverse complement strand
CCTACCTGGTTTATAAACGTTACATTTGCTGTGCCTCTTCTTAAATTAAAAGTAAGATCACCAACCCATGTATGAAATACAGTATCAATTCTAACATTTACATCTACTACATTGAATGCATTGGCAATATTAAGCACTATAGAATCACGTGGAGCAGGACCTAGTGCAGGGATTAGAATATTCAATCCGTTGCGGCAAAATGTTCCCTGCTGGTTTACAATACCTGTAGGATTAACGGTTACTGTTGTTGTAACAGTATCGTTAGCCCTGTTTTGGTCAACTGCTGCTCCGCTGAAAATTCTTAAAGTATAGCTGCCTAATATTGCAGGTGTCCAGCTGAATGCAGATGAATCAACTGCGCCTGAAGGAAGGTTAGTAATTGTGTTTGTTGTTTGAATAGTACCATTTATTGAGAATCTTATAGGTAAATTAGTTTGTCCTGCGGTTCCTATATTGGCAACTCTTGCTTTAATAGAATAATTTGTACCTACTGTAAATGAACCGGGTAAGCTTAAGAATGGTCCAACAGATACATCATTAACAAGAGGAGGAGGCGGAGGTCCGACAGCAAGCAATGCTAAATTACCATTTATAATGCCGTATCCCATTTCATTATTCCATGTATTACCAAGGTTTCCAAGCGGACCTGCTGAAGTATATGAATATGCACCTTTCTTTAAAGCTGTTCTATTTACTCTCTGCCTAACTGTATCCCAAGTTTGTGTTGAGTCTTTGGAAAGCATTAGAGCGCAGACACCTGCTGCGTTTGGTGTAGCGCTTGATGTGCCGTTGAATGAGCTTGTGTATCCACCACCAGGAGTAGTTGTATATATCTTAACACAAGGAGCAACAATATCAATACCTGTTCCAAAGCTTGCACCCCAGAAAGTTTCAAGGTCACAGCTAGAAGGTGATTTTCTCTGGTTGCAGGGGCTGTTTCCACCGACAGAAATAACATTTGGATTAGTTGAAGGCCAGATTAAAGCGCCATTGCCGTTTCCTGTTGCAAAAGACCAAACAATGCCTTTTCCGTTTCTGCCAAGAGTAACTCCGTCTAATATTGCATTATCCGCTGCAGATATAGGGCTGCCTCCACCCCATGAGTTGTTGCTTATCCAGCAATTACCGAATGTTCTTACACCAATCAGTGCATTTGTTATAGCTGTAGTTGTTGTGCTTCCGGCTGAGTTAAATATTTTTGCTGAAAAAACTTTTGTTAGAGGAGCAACACCTGAAATACCCAAGCTGTTATTTCCGACTGCTGCTACTATCCCTGAGGTCTGCATACCATGTCCAAAATCATCAGTGCCACCATAAGTATTTGAAAAATAATTCCAATTAAAACCATTAAGTATATTTGCTGCAATGTCCGGATGTGTTGTATCAATTCCTGAATCTACAATTGATGTCCTGCACTGCGATATACCAAGTGTTTGGTTCCATGCAGTATCAAGACCCATATCGCAATCTGCAGTTCCGGTGCCGGTTCCGGGAATATTAGTTCCTGTATTAATGGCTGACCATTGCTGAGGAAAAAATGGATCGTTTGGAACGTATTGAAGTAAATTTGTATAAAAGAATCCGGGATCAGAATAATAGACCATGCCGCTTGAATATACATCATTTGCAAAATCCATAGAATTTGTATTTTCAATTACTGGTATCTGAATCTGGAAAGTCAAACCTCCGGTTAGATCAAGCTGCTTAATAATAGTCATACCTTTACTTTGCAGATACTGTTCTATTTGCTGTCTGTTATATTGAGGCTTGAATTGCGCAGTTATATTGTTTTCGCAGCCCTGTAATGTGTTTGCGTTACCCATTCCCTCTCTTAAACCGAATACAGGTGATGCATATTCAACAAGATGGTTATTTCTTAACTGTGTAACCACACTACTTAACGATGCATTATCTGTTGAATAATTTAGTTTAATGAACTGTTCTTTTTCGTTATTAGCAAAAGGCTGAATTGATTGAATACAAGTGCCAATATTGCTAAAATTGTTTTTAAAATCATTTTCTGAAAGAACATTCTTAAGCTTGATATAAACCATATCAGGCTTATGAACCAGGTAATAACGCTGGGCCTGGTAATAATAATAATCTGTAATATTACCAGCATTGTTTGTTGTGGTAAAATTGTTCCAGCCAATAAAACTGGTTGATGCTGCCAATAATAAAGCTATCAGCATTTTGGAAAAGATTTTCATTTGAAATTCTCCGAAGTTATTTATTAAATATATTTTTAGAAATTATTTTACGTATTGAAATAACAGATTATCTTTGGGGAATAAAAATTCAGGGAATAAACAAATCTTTTATCTGTTGAATACCAAACATAACGTATTATGATGAAATTGTCAAGATTAAATTATAGGTTTTTGTTAGCGAAATATCCTAATTTCATTCCCTTGAAATTGGGTCAGAAAGTACGTTTTTATATACAGTTATTTAATAATGTTGATCTTAAATATCAAAAAAATATCCGAAAGTTTATTGCCCAATTTATAGCTGTTTCTCATGACCAAGAAATACAAATAAAGAATATTTAATAGCTTACATAAGATTATTTAAGTTTAATAGTATAGGCAACTTTGAGTAATATCAGATAAGTTCATATTTTTCCTTGGGTAACTAATTCATAATAAGCATAACAGTTAGGGAATTGTGTTAGATCTAACTTTTAAACTTTACAATAATTTAGGTTTTAAGTTGAATTAAAAACTGCTTTAAAGTTATTGATAACTATCAATTTAATGCTTTCAAAATCCGCTTTTTGCCCTGTAATTTTTTCAATGCTAGTAATCCCTTTATGAAAAATTCCACATGGAATTATCTTATCAAAATAACTTAGATCTGTATTAATATTAAAGGCAATACCGTGCAAAGTTATCCACCTTGAGACTTTTATTCCAATAGCGCATATCTTTTCTTCACCAACCCATACGCCGGTGAATTCTTCTTCACGGTGAGCTTCAATTCCCAATTCTTTCAATGTTAAAATCACAACTTCTTCTAGCTCTCGCAAATAACGGTGTGTATCTTTGTAGTAATTGTTAAGGTCAAGTATTGGGTAAACTACCAATTGTCCCGGTCCATGATACGTGATATCTCCGCCCCTGTCAATTTCATAGTAGGTTATCCCCTTAGCTTTCATTTCTTGATCACTTATCAGAATATGATCTCTGCTTCCTGTTTTACCCAGTGTGTAAACATGGTTATGCTCAACAGTATATATAATATCATCTGAACTTTTCTTCTGCTTGCTTAAGTGAGTTTCGTTTTGAAGGTCCCATACCTTTTTATAATCAGCAAAGCCAAGATCAATGTGTTTTATTGCCATTTATTTCTAAATCTATAAAAATTTTATTTTATGGAACAAGTTTAGCATAAAATGGTTATAAGTAATATTCACTAAATTATCTTACATTAAATGTATTAAAAAACAGCCTTTTTTAAACGTTATCTATTATATTTATATGTAAATTGCGGTATTCATTTAATAAATAACTTGATTTTAGAGTTTGAAATTTTTATATTCGGTTTTGAAATTGGTGTATTAGCAAATTTAATAACAGGAGCAGTAAATATATGAAAAGACTAACAAGCCTACTTTATATACTTTTCGCATTCATCTCACTTCAATACCTGTCCGGCTGCGGCGGTTCTGATATTGATGAAGAATCAGCTGATGCGAAAAAGAGAAAAGATTCAGTGAGTGTTTATACAGCGCTTGAAAGCGCAAGGATACATTATACAAAGGCTCTGCAGTTCAATGAGCAGGCTGATCCAAAATCTTCCCGCGAGGAATTTGAAGCGGCTTTAAAAGACCTGAATAAAATTGATACTAAAAACCTTGAAAAGCATATCAAGTGGGAAAAGGATTACAAAGAAATTACAACAAGCATAATTCAGGATTTTATTACTGTACACAATGACTTGACTGAAAACCATAAAGTTTTCAAGATTGCTTCAAAACTAGGTATTAAATATGAAAAAATTGAGAAAAAATCCTATTCAAACACTTTTAACCCCGAAGAACTTCCACAATGCAATGATATACCTCTTGTTGAAAACGGTCCGGTTCAGGATTACATAAATTACTTTACAGGCACTGGCAAGAAGTATATGGATAAATGGTTTTTCAGGCTGGGTAAGTATTCCAATTTAATGAGAGCTATACTACGTGAAAACAATGCTCCTGAGGAATTAATTTATCTGGCTATGATAGAATCAGGGCTTGACCCTAAGATAGGCTCATGGGCAGGTGCTATTGGTTTATGGCAGTTTATGCCAACAACAGGCTCGGCTTATGGGTTGTATTATGACGGCAGCACAGATGACAAGCGCGACCCTGAAAAAGCAACTGATGCAGCAGCAAAGCATTTAAAAGATCTGTATAAATCATTTGGCGACTGGTATCTTGCAATGGCTTCATACAATGCTGGTCCGGGTAGAATTACAAGCGCTATAAAAAAATCAGGCTCAACTGATTTCTGGACATTGCGCGATTACCTTCCAAAAGAAACAAGAAATTATGTACCTCAATATATTGCTGTTGCATTGATTTGTCTTAATCCTGCTAAATACGGTTTCACAGATGTTGAATGGGGCAAGCCACTAGAGTATGACAGGATTGTGATAAAATCTGCTGTTACAGTTGACCAGATCGCAAGCTTATGTAATACCGATGTAGAAACTATCCGTGACCTTAATTCGCAAATGCTTAGTGATGTTACGCCCGTATTTGAAGACGGTTACCTGATAAAAATTCCTAAGGGAATGTTCAAGCAATTTTCAGCAAATTATGAAGCCGCTGGTGATATAGAAAAATATGGCTTTAAACCTATATTTGACGGCAACGAAGGCACAGCTTCGGTAAACCATGAAGATTCTTATTCGTACTATAAAGTAACTGACTATACAGTAGAAGATAAACGATTTATTATCAGCACTACAAACAGAGAGCTTGTGATGCATGATATTTCAGAAACAGAGGATATATATAATATCTCATTAAAATATTCTGTCCGCTCAAGTGATATCAGGCTGTGGAATAATATAAATTACGGTTTGTATCCTAAAAAGGGCGATAAACTTTCAGTATGGCTCACAAAGCAGAAGTATAAAGAGCTATATGGCTCTGTGAAAGAAGAAAAAAAGACTGAAACCGTAACGGATGTTATTAAAGACCCAGGCACCGAAGAAGTTATAGAAGAGACCAATTCTGAAGGAAAAAATGAAACTGTTTTGGTTAACAAAGAGCATAAAAATGACGGAAAAGTTGAAGAGGAAAAAGACACTGATGTTAAAAAAGACACTAAAGTTAAAAAAGATGTTGAAGTAAAAAAAGAAACGAAATCAAAAACAGATTCAAAAAAGAAAAAACAAAGCTACCAGACATATACTGTAAAAGAAGGCGATAACTTAACAGAAATAGCCGATTCTTATGATGTTGAAGTTGCAGATGTAAAAGACTGGAATGCTCTAGAGTCAGATAAAATAATTATAGGTCAAAAACTTAAGATATATTCCGAAAAAAAAGTAAATTCATCAGGAAAAAAATCCAAAACTTACACGGTAAAAGAAGGCGATAATTTAACAAAGATAGCCGATGCAAATAGTGTTACCGTTGCTGATATCAAAGACTGGAACGACCTTGAAAGTGATGTAATTCAGGAAGGGCAGGTATTAAAGCTTTATCCTGCAAAGGAAACTACAAAAAAAGATACCAAGAAAAAAGAGACAAAATCCAAGACTACCTATTACACTGTTAAAAAAGGCGATACTCTGGCAAAGATTGCAGATAAATATGATGCAACCATCAGCGACCTGAAAAAGTGGAACAAGTTAAAAAGTGATACAATTGAAATAGGGCAGAAGCTGGTTGTTAAAAAGTAAAAACGCAGAAATAAAAAGGCAAAAAATTTATTAAATGAAAGGCGGGTGCATACTCGCCTTTTTCTATATAGAAAAGATAATGGATAAAAACGAGTTAAATCTTCAAATTGCTTCTGTTAATGATTCCGAAAAAATCACTTCTCTGGTCAACTCAGTTTACCGCGGGGAGAATTCCAAAAAAGGGTGGACAACCGAAGCGGATTTCCTTGACGGCATAAGGATCACAAAAGAAAAGATCACCGAAATAATTGAAAGCAAAGATGATGTAATAATTACTGCAATGTATAATGATGAAATTATAGCCTGCGTTCACCTGGAAAACAAAGCAGGCTATTCGTATTTGGGTATGCTTTCAGTTGATGTGAATTATCAGGATAAAGGAATTGGTAAAATTTTAATTAATGAATGTGAGAGATATACAAAAGAAGTCCTTGGTTTGAATGAGATCAGAATGAAAGTTATTGGCAGGCGAACTGAGCTTATTGATTATTACAAAAGGCGGAATTACATCATAACAGGTGAACGCGAAGATTTTGATAGTACACCTGATACTTTTGGCGAGCCAAAAGAAAAACTGTATTTTGAAATATTGTCTAAGTACATATAACAGTTACGGTTTAATATCTCTTACAGTAATTCAAACTCACTAATTTTTTCCAGAAGCCATTTTTTATAATGGCATCGTTCGGTTTTCTGGATTTCTGATTTTATTGAATTTATATTACCTGGTTCACCCAGTTTTATCTTAATCACTTTATTAAATAATAGTATAAAGCGTTTATAATGTTCCTTAAGAAATAAAGCAGCATCTTTATTTGAGTTAATATATTTTAAAGATGAATTTATTATAACTTCGATATTTTCAAAATTATTGGTTTCGTACAGTAGTATTAATCTCAGGTTACTTGCCTGGAATGTGAGCGTAAAATATTCGTTTTTTATCATGCTTAGTAACTTAAGGGCATTGTTAAAATCTTTTTTATAATACAGTATTTCGGCAGAGCAAAAATTCAAAACGCTTTCCCTGATTTCGGGAACAAGATCATCATTAAACTTATTATAAAAAACTTCCGCTTTTTCAATTTCACCTTCTTCGCAATAGTTTTTTATCGAAAGTAAAAATGCATTTTCTGATAAATATCCGGTAATTGTTGTGACAAATTTTCTTTCTATCATTAATTCCATATAAGAGTGAAAATCCGGGTAATATTCTTCTTTCCCTTCCTCAATCCTAACAAGAGTAAAATGACACGCAACAATGAGGAATGCCCGCTGTTCCCAGAAATCGAATTTATCAAGCGAATTTAATAGGATTTTTTTATATTCTTTATAATTACCGATATTATTTGAAACTAACTCAAAATAATATTTATACGTTTTCACAGTATCATCTGAAAAGAACTCTTTAGATGAAAACTCAGAAATTTTATCAAAGAAATCCCGGTTTCCGGCTTCTATTTCAAAATTATGGGTAGCCTTTAAACCAAGAATTCCCTGGTAAAATTCAAAAGTATTTAAACATAACCATTTTGAAAAGCTATTTAATACAGAGTTTAACTTATCGCTGTAAACAAAGGATTCAGGTTTGCTGCTATATGAACTTTTAAGGGCTGCAGAATCAAATTGGAATTTATAATAATAGTATAAATAGTTTCTTTTGCTCTGGCTTTCTAACGTTTTTACGGATTTTGTATAATTGTTATTAAGTGAAGTAAACAGGTTCCTCTTTATCAGCTCATCATTAAGAATTTTGTTGGTTTCCAGATTATCTGTTATAATATGGTTAACAACTAAAAAGTTTTCTGCCTGTTTATTCAACTCGCTTAACAAATTCTTTAAAGAATTGTAATTATATACGCCCCCTTTAAAAACCATACCATGTAACTTTGCCTCGGTAAAGCTTTCTTTTTCTATCTTTTCTATATTAGAATTAATCACCCGGAAAAGTTTGCTAAGTGTTCTATTCTTTGTAAAATAATCAGACTCTAAAAAGTCTTTAAACCTTATTTTCTCTTCTTTTGTGAGAGATTTTATTATATGTAATGCTTTTGTCTTCAATTTAGAGATTAATATTTTGACCGTAAATATATCTAAAATAATAGATTTTTACAATATTTATATAAATGCTTCCTTAAATTAAGATTAAATACTTCAAAATTTCTCTTTGCTGTGCACTTGGGTGATATAGTATATTCGCAGAGGTGCACAATAGTGTACATTTAATATGGAAGAGAATGAAGAAGAACTTTAAAATTTCCAGGGGATACAGGCTGAAACCTGCAACTCACAGTTTGATAAAAAACCTTCAGGATTTGACCGAAACCGATACAGATGCAGTTATATCTAAATCCTGCAAGCTTTTTTTAAAGAGAATTATTGAGAATGACAATTTAAAAGATATTAATTTTGATAAAATAAAAGGAGACAGAACATGAAGAAAATATTATTTATACTTATCCCTGTATTATCAATTTCTTTGTTACTTGGAGGATACTTTTACATTGGTGCGATAAAAGATTCTGCAGAGAAGGAGAACTCTCAAATAACAGCAGAGAATAATTATCAAGAAAATGAATCTGAAGAAAATGAAACGGAAAAATATAGGCAGAGAGCTGCGTATAATGAGAAATTCAATGTTCCTCACGAACTGTATCTTGAATCTGTGAAAAAAGTAATGACTGCGCCTTCAGAGGAAAACTACTCTGATTTTGTTTCAACAAATTTTTGGAGTTGTATTGGACCATTTGGACTTGTTTTACCGGGAACACCTGGATTTACACATACAGGCAGGTGTATGGATTATCATTATGATATCACAAACGGATCATTAGTTGGAACTTCGCAGGGAGGGCTTTGGAAAGCTGTTTCGACACCTATACCCTTAACAGACAACATACCCGTACTTAGCGTAAGTACCTTTGATGTTCACCAGTTTAATCCTGCAAACATTGTAATAGGCAGCGGAGACGGCTGGAGCGGTAATGCGCCCAATACCGATATGGGAGCTTGGGTAACAACTAATACCGGAAATACTTGGACACCGTCCGTATTTGATTTTTCGCCCGGCAGAATTTACAAAATAAGATATTCCGGTTTAGGCGGCATTTGGTATTTGTCCGGGGCAGGAGGTTGTTTCAGAACAACGGATAATGGCTTTAACTGGGTAAGAATATTACCATACCCATCATCGGATTTTGACTTTAATGGATTTAATCTTTATACTGCTGTGGTAAATGCCGGATCTAACAATGGTATATGGAAATCAACGAATAGCGGCGGGAATTTTATACGGTTAACAGGGCTTGATGCTGTTGTGCCGGGAGGTCAAGGTGTTATGGGCTTTATAAATATATCGGTCGCTAATTCCTTACCATCAAGAATCTATATTTATATAACAAATGGTTGTCATATCGGCGTTTTTAAATCTGAAAACAGTGGCACAAGCTGGCAGAATACAAACTGCCCGGATGTTATGTATGGCTGTCAGGGTGCTCATAATTCATGCATCGCAGTAAATCCCCTGAATCCGGATTTGGTTTTAGTTGGTTCCGGTACTTTTGCCAGAACATCAAATAATGGTTCAAGCTGGCAGGCGATTAGTTATGAATTTGAGTCTTCTTTCCATGTTGATATTACACGAATTGTTTGGAATAGTAACGGCTCAGTTACCGCAACCAGCGACGGAGGGGTTCATAGTTCAACAAATGGCGGTCTGAACTGGACGAGCAATAACAACCTTCCTGTTGCGCAGTTTTATGATATAGATGTTGCAGTGAGAAATAATCAGTTATGGGTATTAGCCGCCGCGCAGGATAACTCAGCAGTATTGGTTAAAAACGCTTCGTTAAATTCTTCGGGCACATGGAGTCTTCAAATTTTTGGAAATGATGGGGGTGACGCTTGTATTTTAGAACAAAACCCTGACTATATGCTTGTAAGCAGATGGAGCAATGGGGACAAGATAAGCCGCACTACAAATGCCGGTGTCAGTTGGACAGAAATATTCTCACACGGTTCCAATTTAGCCGTAAGACTTGATGATGACCGTGTTGGAGCTGGCGCATGGTTCTACAGGTCTGCTTTAGGTGTGGTTAGTTATTCTCAGGACTTGGGAATAACATGGCAGCCGGTAGGTGGTGGAGGTAATTTTGCAAGTTCGGTATATAACCTGTCTGTTTGTAAATATACTAACAGCACATCAGTGGTATATATTACAACTTCCATGGGCAACAGAAATATTTGGGTTTATCAATCTGATGTGGGCGCATGGCTAAACTGGGTCGCGGGTTTACCTGATATACAATTTGGTAAAGTTGCTGTTCATCCTAGAAATTATACAACTGCATACGCATTGGTTGCAACTCCGGGAACTCCTGAAAAAGTTTTCAAGACTTTAACTAGAGGATTAAACTGGACAAATGTAACAGGAGATTTAGCAACTGTTGCGGGCTCGGGTATTCTTGTGAGGGATTTGGTCCCGCACCCCACCAACGATAACCTTTTATACATTGGCACGAACTTTGGCTGTTGGAGAACAACCAATGGAGGAGTAAACTGGCAGAGATGGAACTACGGAATGCCGGTGGCAAATGATATAAGGGATATGGAATTTATTGACAGCATAAATGTTAATAAATTTTATGTTATTGCTGGTTCCTATGGAAGAGGTGTCTGGACCCGTGATGCAAGCGGTGATGACCCTGTTACCGGAGTGCAAAATAATTTTGTTCCGTCTGATTACAGTTTATATCAAAACTATCCAAACCCTTTTAATCCTTCTACAACAATTAAATTTGATTTGCCTGTGAGCGATTTTGTTACTATCAAAGTTTATGATATTGCCGGCAGAGAGGTAACTACAATTATTGATAAGAAAATGAGCGCAGGTACTCATGAATTAAAATTTGATGGTTCAAAGTTGGCAAGCGGAGTATATTTCTACAGGCTTGAAACTCCCAGGAATATTGAAGTGAAAAAGATGATACTTTTAAAATAGAATTTTTTAATATATTTTCAAAAAGCCTGATTTATCAGGCTTTTTTATTTAATTGATTTTATAGCGCAAAATGGGTATTATTGGTAACTAAACTATTAATAATTTAACATTATATAGCAAATGAAAAAATACTTTTTTAGCTTATTAACAGTAATTACAGCGGTATTGTTATCAGTATCAGGCTGTAATAAAGGAAGTGGTGATGAGATATTGATAGGTGAATATGGCTCGTTAACGGGTCCAAATGCCACGTTTGGAATTTCATCTAACAATGGCTTGAAACTTGCAGTTGAAGAACTTAATAACTCAGGTGGTTTGCTTGGCAAGAAAATTAAACTGATAACTTATGATGATCAGGGTAAGCCATCCGAAGCGCAGACTGTTGTGCAGAGGCTTATTAAAAACGATAACGTTGTTGCCGTAATAGGTGAAGTAGCTTCGTCAAATTCTATAGCCGGCGCGCTTATTTGCCAGCAGAATAAAATTCCAATGATATCACCTGCATCAACAAACCCCGAAGTTACTGCAATTGGTGATTATATTTTCAGGGTATGCTTTATAGATCCGTTCCAGGCTGCAGTACTTACCAAGTTTGCAATTAATTCTTTAAAAGTGAAAAGAGTTGCAATACTGCAAGATGTTAAAAGTGCATATAGTACCGGACTTTCCGATTTTTTTGAAAAAGAATTTAAAGCCGCAGGTGGTGAAATTATTGAAGTTCAGTCATACTCAGCCGGAGATAAAGATTTTAAAGCGCAGTTAACAGCTATCAAATCTAAAAATCCCGATGCTATTTTCATACCGGGTTATTATACTGATGTAGGTCTTATAGCTATACAGGCAAGAGAAATAGGTATTACTGTTCCATTATTCGGCGGTGACGGCTGGGAATCAGAAAAGCTCACAGAAGGCAAAGCCAAAGATGCGCTTGAAGGATGTTATTTCTCAACACACGTATCATCAGAAAATCCTGATCCTGCAATTCAGAATTTCATAAAGAAATATAAAGCAAAATATAATTCAATGCCTGATGCGATGAGCTTTCTTGCTTATGATGCAGGTATGATATTATTTGACGCTATGAAACGCGCAGGCACAACAGACCCTGAAAAAGTTAAAAATGAATTAGCTAAAACGAAGGATTTTGCAGGCGTAACGGGCAAGATATCTATCAATGAACAGCGCAATGCAATTAAGCCCGCAGTTATTCTTGAAATTAAAAACGGCGAGTTTAAGTATAAAGAAACAGTAAACCCATAAAATGCTAAACGTCAAACGTGAAATGTAAATTGCATTTCACGTTTTTTACTTTTCACTATTACACTATTTCACTATTTTAAATGACAGAGTTTATACAGCAGGTATTTAACGGACTATCACTTGGAAGCATTTATGCATTGATAGCGCTTGGTTATACTATGATATATGGTATCCTTCGCTTTATCAACTTTGCGCATGGTGATGTATTTATGATAGGCGCTTTTTCAGGGTATTACCTTGGCATTGTCTTTTCGTTTACAACAGGCGGTGGATTTACATCCTTAGGCATGGCAATGCTTATACTTGTTGGTTCAATGGCACTATCCGGCTTGCTTGGTTTTACCATCGAAAAGCTTGCTTATAAACCGCTCAGGAAATCACCTAAGCTTACAATATTAATTACAGCTATCGGTGTTTCATTATTTCTGGAATATACAGGTCAATTGGTATTTGGCGCAGATCCAAAATCATTTCCTTCACTGCTTGAAAATAAACCTGTTCTTAATCTATCTGGTGCGGTAATTGGTTCAAATCCATTAGTTGTTTTGATAACAGCAGGTGTTTTAATGTATGTGTTAAGAATTATTGTTATGAAAACCAAAATTGGTACAGCTATGAGGGCTGTATCATACAACCCCACAGCGGCAAGCCTTATGGGTATTAATATTAATGCAGTCATAAGCTTTACATTCATTATCGGTTCATCGCTTGCAGGCGCTGCGGGGATATTATACGGACTCAACTATCCAAGTATAGACCCGCTTATGGGTATTCTGCCCGGCTTGAAAGCATTTGTAGCAGCGGTGCTTGGCGGCATTGGTAACATTCCAGGCGCAGCGCTTGGCGGAATGATAATTGGGCTGCTTGAAACATTTGTAACGGGATATATCTCTCCAACATACAGAGATGCTATTGCATTCGGTATATTGATACTGATATTACTTTTCAAGCCAACCGGACTTTTAGGTAAAAAAGAAGTAGAGAAAGTTTAGATAGCGGTTTTTCATTCAATGAGGCTGTCTCAAATACTTTTGCGAGGAGCGGAGCTACGAAGCAATCTCATAAATTCAACTAAATTTAGTTACTCTGCAATCTTGCTTAGCTTCTAAACAATTAAATAATGACTTTTGAGACAGCCTCTTTTTTCTATTTCTATTAATTTTTAATTTACACTTGGGTTTTCGGGAAAGCTTGCAAGCAGTGCAAATTTTTTGCCCATACCTTTTAATGTTTCGCGCCACAGCTTATCTGGTTCTTCAGAAAATATATTATCAATTGAGGTATTTGCTACTATCCACGAATTTATTTCAATCTCATTGTCAATCTGTCCATCTATCCAGCCTGAGTATCCCAAGAAGAACCTAAAATCACGCGGATCAACTGCTTCGGCTTCTATCAGTGTTCTCAGTATATCAAAACTGCCACCCCAGAAAAGTCCGGGCAATATTTCAATTGAGCCGTCAACAATTTCTTCGCCTTTGTAAATGAATTGAAGAGTGTTTAGCTGAACCGGTCCGCCGTAATATACAATTGCATCAAATTCAGGGAATTCTTCAATTACCTCGTGAATTTTAAATTCAGTCGGTTTATTTAAAACAAAACCAACAGAACCTTCTTCTCCATGCTCAGATAATAATATTAAAGTCCTTTTAAAATTAGGATCATTTAAAAAGGGTTCGCTTATCAGTATTTTTCCTTTTGCGGGTTTTTCGCTCATATTTAATAGCAATATAATGCTAAAATAATCTTATTGAAATAACGATTATTTATTGATATTCGTACCTATTTATATTATTATTATTAGATATGAATAATTAGCGAAATAGTTTATATTTGAGAAAATAATCAAACAGGGTAGCCAAAATGAACAAAATGAAAACTTATTTATCAGCAATATTACTATCAATAATAATTTTTAATGGAGTATTATTTTCACAAGAATATGATACTAAAATTACAGCAGTATATGCACTGAAAGATGCGCGCGGAACAGTTCTAAGCAAGATAAAGTTTTTCCGAAACGAAAATAAATTAAAATTTACCAAGGTTGATAATGAAGGTAAAAGTAACGAGACTACTACTGATATTTATATCCTGAAGGATGAACCGAAAATTTATAACATTGTATCAAATTCAGCCGGTAAATTCGGCAGCAAGAATGCTGTTGATATGAGCTATGTTGGAATGCAAACAGGAATTTATATTTTTGATCTTGGAAATGACGGCACTATTTTCAACAGCGGCACAAGGGTTGGTACAGAAATGGTTCTAGGAAAAGAATGTGTAAAGTATACAATTGCATCGCAGACTGTACCTGGTGATTATGCTTCAAGTGATTATTATATTTACCAGAATAATCTGATGATAAGAAGGCATGTTGGAAATGCATCAGAAGGTAATACTATTGAAGCAATTTCTTATGATATTTCATCTGATGTTCCGGAAAGCATTTTTGTAGTACCGCTTGACGTACAGTACTTAAATTAATTTCAGAATGGATTCAGTTTTAATTTTATTACAGGGGCTAATCAGCCCCTGTTTTTATTGGTATAAATTCTGAAATTGAATAATTCACAAATTTAGATGTTCAATTAATCTATCTATCAACGGAATTTGTGCACCCTTTATTTTTTGTTTAGCTTCAACAACTGTAAAGAAACTTACTTTATCTACTTCAGGAAATTCTTTAAACTCCCCTGAGTGTGGCGGCCATTCTTCTTCAAAGATATTGCATTCATGCTGATAATTTTTTGGCAAATCGGCCTCAAATGCCCAGGCTGTAACTTCTTTACCCCCTTTTTGAACAATTGAGCCAAGTGGAATAAAATCACCTATAGGAGTTATACCTGTTTCTTCTTTAAATTCACGCATTGCTGTAATTAAAAGATCCTCTTCAACATCCGGTTCTCCTTTTGGTATGCTCCAGTGTCCGTCGTCCTTCTTGTGAAAATAAGGTCCGCCAGGGTGGGCAAGAAATACCTCTAAATTTCCTTCTTTAATTCTGTACATTATTATTCCTGCACTGATTCTTTTAGCCATAGTATTTATTTGTATAGAATTCAATTAATTTTTTTGTCATAATATCAAAAGAAAATACTTCCTCAGCGCGTTTTCTGCCGTTTAATGCAAATTTATTTCTCAGGTCTTTATCTTCTATTAGCTTAATTAAAACATCAGCAAGTTTGGTGGAATTCTTTGGCTCAAAAAACAGGCCTGTTTCATTATCAATCATAATATCAAGCACTCCGGCGTTTCCGCTTGCTGCTGCAGGAATTTCCAGTGCCATTGCTTCAAGCAGTACCCTGCCAAATGATTCATTGTGTGATGGAAACGCAAGGATATCCAGCATAGTTATAAGTTTTTGGGGTTCATGGGTATATCCGGTAAATGTGAGGTTATGTATTCCAAGTTTTTCAGAATAATTTTTGATTTCAGCTTCATAGTTTTCTTCACCGTAACTTGCATTGCCAATAACTACAAAATAAATTTTCTCAGGAAATTTATCATTAATTATTTTGGCAGCTTCAAGAAATTCTTCGTGACCTTTTCCAGGAGTCATTCTTCCTGCAATTCCAATGATCAATTTATCTGCTGGAATATCCAACTCTTTTTTTATAGAAGCTGTATCATATTTATTCCTGTCAAATTTTTCTATGTCAATTCCAACAGGCAGAAAAATTATTTTATTCTCTTCAATAGGACATGTATCTTTTACACTTTGCTTAATGTAATTTGATATTGCAAATATTGCGTTTAATCTTTTATAAAGGTATTTGTGAAATAGATCTTTTTTCTTAACACCGCTTGCCATGTGTTTAGTTAAAAATAGCTTCGCTTTGCTTCCTGCCATTTTTAATGCAGGGGTTAAAACCCAAAGGTCATGTGAATGATTTGTATGAATTACATCAACTTCAGAATTATTTAAATACTTTTTGAGTTTAAATATAGATGCAGGAATATTTTTATTTTTTGAAAAAACAGGAATAGTTTCAATTCCGTGTTTAAGGGATTCTTTTTCTAAAATGGAGTTTTTTGAGCTTAGTATTTTCACATTCAAATCTTCATCTGCCAGTTTTTGGGCTGTTTCAAGGGAAATCATTTCAAGGCCTCCCCAAGAATATGAACCGCAGGAAATTAAAATATTTAATTTTTTGTGATTTTTTTGCATATTTATACAAAATTAGCTGCAAAATATGTAAAGGTAAAGCATTTATTAAATATTTCTTTTGCAACTAACGTTTTAATGGTATTGAAGCTATACCGTATAAGTGCTAACTTATTAATCCAAAAATAATTTTTTTAAAATTAAGGTTCATCTTTCTAAAGGGAAAAACAGAAAAATTGAGAAAATAAGAAGAAAAGAAACCTGACTTACAGGGTTCTAAATATATACGTAATATTGGAAAAATATATTGCCGAAGAAAGAGGGTTTTAAGTGACAAGTCTTAACGAAACCCCGCGTATAATGGTAGTTGAAGATGAGGGAATAATAGCCCAGGACATTAAAAACTGTCTTGAAGGTCTTGGATATATTGTTCCCGATGTTGTTTTTACAGGAAGAGAGGCGATCCTCAAAGCAGGGGAATTGCGCCCGGACCTTGTATTGATGGATATTGTATTGAAGGGTGATATTGATGGAATTGAAACAGCAATGGAGATAAGGAAGAAGTATAATATCCCTATAGTGTATTTAACTGCTTATGAAGATGACCGCACGTTAAAGCGTGCTAAAATGACAGAACCCTTAGGCTATATTTTAAAACCATTTGAAGAACGGTATCTTCGTTCAAGCATCGAAATGGCGCTTTATAAGCACCAGATGGAAACCAAGCTTAAAGATAATGAGCGCTGGCTTAACGCTATTTTAAAAAGCGTTGGTGATGCAGTTATTGTTACCGATGAATTTGGCTTTGTAAAATTTCTTAACCCTGTTGCTGAAGCATTAACGGGTTGGACATTGGAGGAGTTTTCAGGTAAAAGAATTTATGAACTGCTGAAACTTATAGATGAAGATACAAGAGAACCAATGATAAATCCGATTGAAAGAGTACTTGCAGAAAACATAATAATCGGCAGGAGCAATCATACTGTATTAATTGCTCGTGATGGCAGAGAAATATCTATTGATCACAGTTCATCACCGCTGCTTGATGATAAAGGAAGGCTGACAGGCGCTGTCCTTATTTTACAGGATATAACCGAGAGAAAAATTTCCGAAAATGCTCTCAGGGAAAGCGAAACTAAGTTTCGTAACTTGTTTGATTACGCAACTGATGCAATTTTTGTTCAGTCGCTTAACGGCAGAATAATTTCTGTAAACAAACAGGCAAGTAATCTTCTTGGATATACTAAGGAAGAGTTTGGTAAGATGAAGTTTTCAGAGCTTATCAATGAAAATATCATAGATAATACATTTATGATATATTCAGCCCTTAAGGAAAAAGGAAATTACCAGTTTGAAACACAATACATGCGTAAAAATAAAACTTACGTTGATGTAGAAATAAGTATGAGGCTTATAAAGCTTCTTGATGAAGAAGTTGTTCAGTTGTTTGTACGGGATATTACTGAGCGCAAGCTGGCACAGGAAAAAATTGATATGCTTGCACAGGCAGTAAAAGGCATTTCAGAATGTGTGAGCATTACAGATCTGGATGGCAAAGTTATTTTTGTTAATGATGCATTTGAAACTGTTTATGGCTATTCAAAAGAAGATATACTTGGGAAAGCTATTAATGTTATTAGAAGCAGCCATAATCCATTCGATATTAACGATGAAATATATAATAGCACTGTTAAGGGCGGCTGGCAGGGCGAAGTAATTAACCGTTCAAAAGAAGGAAGAGAATTTCCTGTATACCTTTCAACTTCTATATTAAGAAACGAAAAAGGAATACCTGTTGCTCATATAGGCATTACAAGTGATATTACCGAAAGAAAGAAAGCTGAAGAAGCTGTTAAACAAAGCGAAAAACGGTTCCAGGATCTGTACGATAGTGCCCCGGACATGTATTTTTCTATATCACTAGCCGGAAGAGTTAAGTCTGTAAATAAATTTGGCGCTGAATACCTTGGATATGAAATTGATGATTTAATAGGCAACGAAGTTTGGAATGTAGTACATCCGGATGACAGAGAAATTGTAATTGAAAGGATCGGTGAGATTTTTTCCAAAAAACTCGAAAGCGCGAAGCTTGAATTCAGAAATATCCGTAAGGATGGAAGTGTAATTTGGGTGAACGAAAGCACGAGGCTGATCTCTGATGCAAACGGCATACCCCAGGAATTATTTATTATATGCCGCGATATAACAGCTAATAAAGAGTATCAGAATGCCCTGATAGAGAGTGAAAAGAAATACAGGAACCTTGCGCAGAATGCACCTGTATCTGTCGCAAGATTTTCTATGGCTACCAACGATTTCGAATATGCCAATGATGAATTTGCAAGGCAGATGGGATGTTCTGTAGAAGATTACAGCAAATTGCCAAGAATAGAAAAGACGAATATTATTTTTTCTGAAGACAGGAAGAAAGTTCAGGATAATTATGATAACTGGAAGAAAAACGGCTTTAAAGGAATGCTCCATTTTGATTACAGGATATTAAATCTTAAAAAAGAGCTAATATGGCTGGATACATATATTTATGCAGATTTTGATGATTCCGGCAAAGCATCTATAATGAATGAAATATGCATTGATATTACTGAACGTAAAAAAGCAGAGCTTGCTATTTTAAAAAGTGAAAAGAAGTATAAGAATCTTGCTGCTAATGCCCCGATTGCTGTAACCAGGATTTCTGCTGAGACAATGAAATATGAATATGTTAACGATGAATTTACCAGGCAGACCGGTTATAATATGGAAGAGTATAACTCTTTAAATAAAGATACACTTAAGAAACTGGCATATCCTGAAGATAAAATCAGGGTAAAGGAATTTTTTAATAAATGGCGTGAAGAAGGCTTTAAAGATACACAGCATATTGATTACAGAACATTTAACAGGAATGGGGAATTAATTTGGGTTGATACATTCCTGTTTGCAGATTTTGATGAAAGCGGAAAAGTATCTGCTATTAACCAGATTTGCATAGATATAACCGAACAAAAGAATGCTCAGGCTAAAATTCTTGAAAGTGAAAATAAATACAAAAATCTTGCGGCTAACGCACCTGTTGCCGTAACAAGGGTAATGCTTAAGACAGGTTCGTATGATTTTGTTAATGGAGAGTTCTCAAGGCAATCTGGTTACTCGATGGAAGAGTTCAATAAGCTTAACGATGCCGCCCTTGTTAATATGATACATCCTGAAGACAGGGAAAAAGTTTTCAATTTCTATAAGGAATGGGCCGGCGAAAAATATCAGGGTACCCAGCATATCGATTACAGGATAATCAACAGGGATAGATCTACTGTTTGGCTTGATACATACTTATATGCCGAATATGATTCAACCGGTGAACCTGTTGTTATTAATCAGATATGCATTGATATCACAGAAAGAAAGAAAACTGAAGATGAACTTACCGAAAAAGATAAGAGATTCAGGGCATTAATTGAAAATATTACAGATCTTATTTCATTAGTTGATGATAAGGGATATATTATTTATGCAAGCCCATCTGTAACAAAGATCCTGGGATATGATCAGGAAAATTATGTCGGCAAAAATTTTTTTGATTTTATAAATAACGATGACCTTGATACAGCCGCAAAATTGTTCAAAGAAGTTCTTTCTTCGGAAGGGAATATAGTAAACAATGTTCAATTCAGATTTAAGCATAGTGATGGACACTGGATGTGGCACGAAGCTACAGCTCATAATCTTATTAACGATCCTTCAATTGGCGCGATAGTTTTTAATTACAGGGATATTACAGAAAGAAAGAAAGCTGAACAGGAAATATTGCTGCAAAAATCGTACTTCCAGCAATTGTTTGAAAATTCCCCTGAAGGTATTGTTATACTTGATAACCAGGACAGGATATTAAATGCAAACATAGGCTTTGAAAGAATGTTCCATTTCAATACAGATGAAATTAAGGGTAAAACTTTAAATGATATTATTGTTCCTGAAAGTATGCTTGAACAGGCAACTCAGATGACACTGTTTGTACTTAAAGGCGAGATCATTCACAGGGAAACGAGAAGAAAGCGCAAAGATGGAAGTACTGTTGATGTTTCTGTCTTAGCTTACCCTATTACACTTGAAGAAAACCAAATTGGTGTTTATGGTATTTACAGTGATATTACAGAACGAAAGGAAACCGAAAAAGCATTAAGGAACAGTGAGGAAAGGTACAGGGCTTTTGTGAAGCAAAGCACTGAGGGTATATGGAGGTTTGAATTCCTTGAACCGATATCAACAAGGCATCCAATAGACGAGCAGATAAAAAATGTCTTTAAATACGGCTATTTAGCAGAATGTAATGATGTATTTGCAAAAATGTATGGGTATGAATCCGCAAGCGATATTACTGGAGCAAGAATTGGCGAGCTTCTTATTGAAACAGAAACAAAGAATATTGATTACCTCAGAAAAAGCATTATGGGCGGGTATAAAATAGATAACGTTGAATCAATTGAAAAAGATAAGGACGGCAATAAAAAGATATTTATGAATAATTTTGTTGGAATAGTTGAAAATGAAGTGCTTATCAGGATATGGGGTTCACATCGCGATATAACCGAAGCAAAGAAATCTCAGGAAGATCTAAGTAAAACTCAGTTCAGGCTTGCTACACTTTTAAAGAATCTGCAGGATGTTGTATTATATGAAACAGGTGGCGGCAAGGAATTTATGTCTGAAAATGTATATGAAATGCTTGGCTATAATTCAGAAATGTTTAATGACAGGGATTTCCTTAGAACTATAACTCATCCGGGTGACTGGAAGAATATTGAAGAAAAAACAAATGAATGGAGTAAAACCGGTTCTTTGGGTGTATTGAATTTGGAATTTAGGGTTAGAAAAGCTGACGGAAGATATATATGGGTTGAAGACCACATGATAAAAGTCCGTAATAATAGTGACTCTCATATGGCTGGTGTTTTAATAAATATTACAGAGCATAAAACTACTGAAGAAAAGCTTAAACAGCTTGCCGAAAAACTTTCACAGTCAAACAAAGAGCTTGAACAGTTTGCTTATGTTGCTTCCCATGACCTGCAGGAACCTCTTAGAATGGTAGCAAGTTATATTCAGCTCTTACAAAGAAGATATAAAGGTAATATCAGCGCTGAAGCCGATGAATTTATCAATTATTCAGTTGATGGCGTTGTAAGAATGAAAAACCTTATCAATGACCTGCTTGCATACTCAAGAGTTAATACAAAGGAATCACCCCTTGAAGATGTTGACTGCAATAAACTTGTTGAGCAGAACATAAAGAATCTTGCCGCTTCAATTGAAGAAACAGGTGCGGTTATTAATAAAGAAGACTTACCTGTTGTCAGGGCTAACCAGCTTCAAATGAATCAATTGTTCCAGAATCTTATCAGTAATGCTATCAAATTCAGAAAGCCGGATGCTAATCCTGTTGTGAATATTTCTGCTAAACATGCAGGTGATGAATGGATGTTCACAGTTTCTGATAATGGTATTGGTATTGATAAGGAATTCAGCGATAAAATATTTGTAATATTCCAGCGTTTGCATAACAACTCTGAATATCCCGGAACCGGTATAGGGCTTGCTATATGTAAAAGGATCATTGAAAAACTTGGCGGTCATTTATGGGTTGAGTCTGAACTGGGAATGGGATCAACATTTAATTTTACAATTCCCGATAAAGAATAAAAATAAATATTTTCTTTAAGATAATTATAGATTTTTGTATTTCTCTATCCCTTTCCTTGTTGTTAGTTAATAAATTTGGTATTTTTGAATATTATCAGGAAAATAAAAAGTTAAATGGATTATATCCCAAAATGTCTGCAGGTATTACTGGTTGAAGATAACGAAGGTGATGTTCGTCTTATAAAAGAAGCATTCAATGAAAGTAAAATTGAAAAAAACTTTTCTGTTGCTAAAGATGGTGAAGATGCTCTGAATTATTTATATGGCAGAGGGAAATATTCCGAAAGAACCAAACCCGATATCATTTTACTTGATATTAACCTGCCTAAGAAGAACGGGTTTGAAGTACTTGAAACTATTAAGAATGACCCTGATCTCAAAAAGATACCGGTAATAATGTTAAGCAGTTCCAGTTCGGAAGACCATATTATAAAATCGTATGACCTAAGCGCAAACTGTTACGTAACCAAACCTGTTGATTTTGACGAATATATCCGCGCTGTAAAAATAATTGAAGACTTCTGGTTCCAGATGGCAAAACTGCCCTGATAGTATTTTAAAGTTTGTTTATAATCCAATTTTTAAGATTTTAAGAGAATTTATCAAAAATTCTACTTTACAAGTAATCCCGCAAGCGGTCCTATGGACTTGAACAGGTTTACCTTTCTGCCTCAGGCAGGCGAAAAATAGCTTCGCTATTTTATCAACATCATCTTCTTCACTTCTGAATAATCATTTGTAACCATTCTGTAAAAATATACCCCTGATGAATAATTCTCGCCGTTAAAATCAACTTCATAAGTTCCGGGGTTGAAGTTTTCATCAACAAGTGTTGTTACCTGCCTGCCTGTTATATCATATATATCTATCTTAACGAAATTATTTTTACCTGTTGCGGGTACTGTAAACTTTATTTTAGTTTTAGGATTAAAAGGATTGGGATAGTTCTGAAGTAAGTTGAACTGTTCAGGGACTTCCGTAGAAATCTGCTTAATACCAATAACAAAGTTGATAAGAGGAAGCTCTATGTATGATTTTGAATTATTGTTAATGTAAACCTTATTCGCTCCGGCTTTAGTTGAAGGAAGCATAAATGGATTTGTCCGCAAAAACGTGTCGGTTGTATCTCCGTTAAAATCGTATAACGGAACGTTATCTAAATTGGTGAGCTTAACCCTGATCTTTTCGCCTGTGCGAAAAACATGAGAGTACGCTTGTCCGTTCACGTATTTCTGTTTAATCTGGTTAGCAATATAATCTCTGTCTGTCCAGTTAATTCTTGTAACAAGTTTTTCATTGCCATTGGGTCTCACAGCAAAGATCTGCATATTATATTGGCAAATTCCAATTGCAGAAGATGAGTAATACAGATATGCGTAGGGAGTGCCTGCCATTATTGCATCCTGCAGTAGAGCAGGTGTATCAAAATAAATTTCATTTTTTTGGAATTTTGCATCGAACAGCGGTCCGCGGAACTCTGTATTCACTAGGTATTCCATTGTTACATTAGGGTCTAGCACATTGTTAGCAAAGCTAACATTCGTCTGAGTGCCTCCGTATCCATAAACTTGTAATTGGTTTGCCGGGTGAAAATACAGCTTTATAGTTTGCACTCCAGCCGGCGGCCAGGTTGGTGAATAATACCTGTTCCATGTCCACTGGCTTTCACTTGCCGGAAAGCGGCTTGTAGCATAAGTGAATTTTTGGTTCACATCCATCACATTGTTCTGTATTCCGTTAATATGATAGTCCAGCCAGTCATCCAAAACCTGTTCTTTATAATTTTCCTCTGACTGGACGAAGTCGCTGCCGTGGCCATTCATAGCTCCGAAATACATTTTCATGTTATTGAAAGGAAGAATATAAGCGCTTCTTATCATACCAAGTGTGTTGAAGAATTTATCCTGCCAAGCATTTTGAACAAGAATTGGTATTTGGCAATTGCCGACAAGATTTAAAAAATCGCGGTTTTGGGGAAGGTAAAATGATAGGCTATCCCATTTTTCTTTTGTGTTTGCATATATCCATGTTCTGAAGCGTCCAACAGTTGGGTTATATCTTACAATATTTGTGGGATAGCTTGCAGTCCACAGGAAAGTCATTTTAATACCGCCGTTTTCTATCCAGTTGGATCCCTGTTCGGGTGAAGCAAGATCAGTAATAATGGTTTTTACATTCATTCCCGTACAAACTGCCATAAACGGAATTATACCGCCTTGTGAGCCGCCGTGAATAAAAATTTTATTATCATTTGTGTTGGCATCATTTTTAATATACTGTATAACTTCTTTCAGGTCATTAGCTTCTGTAGTGCTTATAAAGTTTGATTGCCCTTCGGAAACTCCCTGACCGCGCATGCTGTAAACAAAGGAATAGTAACCGTTTGAAGCAAAGTCTTCAGCTTCGGGCATTTCAGTGTATTTATTAAGCCCATACCCGTGAGTTATAACTGCACAAGGCCATCCACCTGTAGGAGGTGTACCAGAAGGGATGAATTTAGTGCAGTCAAGCTTAATGCCGCCTGTAAGTGTAAGCATGAAATCAACTCTTGTGTATGAGCCGCTTCCCAACTTTGCATGAATGGGTGCAATAAGTATCAAAATTACGATAATAAATAAAAAATATTTCATGAATTTGGGATTATTTTGAAGATACATCACATAATTTAGCATTTTAAAATGAATTATGGAATAGTGTGAAATAAAAATTATTTTAACCGATTGTAATTTAAAATCTATTTTTTTGTAATAACTTTTATGATCAGCTAAAACTTAAGCATTCTACAATAAATATGTTTAAATTGTAATTAAGACCATCATTTTGGTTTATTAATCAATACAATTTAATTATATTTGTATCTATGGAACCATTAGTAATATCAACATGGAAGCATGGCATGGCTGCCAACGAAAAAGCTTATGAAATACTCACAAGCGGGGGCGGTAATTCACTAGATGCAGTTGAGCAGGGTGTGCGAGTAGCTGAAGATGACCCTACCGTTCTTAGCGTGGGCTATGGCGGTTTGCCGGATGCTGAAGGACGTTTAACGCTTGATGCGGCAATTATGGACTGGAAGGCAAGGATTGGCGCTGTAATTTGTGTTGAGCATATTAAAAATCCGGTTTCTGTAGCAAGGCTGATACTTGAAAACACCGAGCATGTTTGTCTTGCCGGAGAAGGTGCTTACAATTTCGCAATAACAAATGGCTTTCAGCCTGATATACTTCACACTGAAACATCCATAAGTAAGTATATTGAATGGAAAAAGGGAAACTTAGGCAAGTCACAGGAATTTCATACTGATGAATATAAAGTAAAAAAATCAAATGGACTTGGTATAAACGATGACGGAAATCACGATACAATAGGAATGGTTGCAATAGATAAAGACGGGCATATATCGGCTTCATGCACAACAAGCGGTACTGCGTGGAAGCTGCATGGCAGGGTTGGTGACTCGCCGATAATTGGTGCTGGTTTATATGTTGATGGAGAAGTTGGCGGAGCTGCATCAACAGGCAGAGGTGAAGAGTGTGTAAGGGCATGCGGCAGTTTTTTGGTTGTTGAAATGATGGCAAGGGGAATGACACCACAGGAAGCTTGTGAATACGCGGCAAAACGTGTTATTAAGCTTAACCTGCTTTCGCATAAAAATCGTGACCATGATTATCAGGTTGGGTTTATAGCAATCAATGTAAAAGGTGAATATGGTACGGCAAGCGTAAGAGAAGGATTTGAATATGCACTGTACCAAGACGGGAAAAACACTCTTTCCAAAAGTAAATTCATTATTGATAAAAAATTTGTTATAGAAGACCTTTGATAATACTAAAAGACGCATACGTTTTAACTTTTAATAAGAACAATGATTTCGGCAGGTATTCTATTCTAATTAATGAGAACAGGATAACCGATATGGCAGATTTATCTGCCAAAGGCGCGGGGAAAGTTGATAGATGGATAGAGCAATACCAGGGTTCAGCCGAAGTAATTGACTGCTCGAAGAAAATTATTGTGCCGCCGCTTGTGAATTCATGTTTAAGATCAGAAGGCACACTGCTTCACTACTTGTTAAAGCGCAGGCATTATGAAAAAACCAAAGAGGACCTTTGCACTGACCTGATATTCAACTATCTATACCAGGAGCTTCCCGGCGAAACGATTCAAACCGATTTGCTGAACATATATGATTATTCATTTAACCGTTCAATGAAATCAGGTGTGGCTTACTTGAATGAATTTTCGCTGCGTAAAGATACTAATCACCTATTGCCAATTACCAATGCGATCAATAAAACCGGACAAAGTATTTCAGTCTGCTATCCAATTAAACAGGATGCTAACACAATCAGAGACTTCAAGTATTTAAATCCTTCGTTCTATATCACCCAGGAAAATCAATTGACTGTATATGATATTTCAGGAATAACAGAACTGAAGAGTCATAACTTAAGGGATCTTTACCTTGAAGTTGCTGTAAATAAAGAAGTGACAGACCAGTTCAGGCAGAACTTTCATAAGTCGGTAATTTCATTATTTGATGAATACGGCTTAATAGATTCACATACTTCGCTTATAAATCCGTTATACATAGATTACAATGATATGAAGATAATCAAGGATAGAAAGGCAAATATTATTATTTGTCCGCGTGACCTTAATTATTTTACAGCAAGATATTTCCCCATAGATGATTACATTGGGCATGGCATAAAGTATTCAATTGCAACAGGCTGGCTGGGTGAGGATATTTTGAAAGATATGAGGCTATTCAGAAATAAGTATAAAGAGCTTAACCTATCCAGTACGGATCTTCTGAACTCTGTTACCCGTACTCCCCATTCATTATATTTTGATAGTGAAAGTGACGGAGATAACAGCTACAGATTAGATATTAATAAGCCTGCAACATTTGCTTTCATAGATATATCAGATGTGAGATTCCAGTTTTTTCCTGAAGAATGTACTTATACAAGTGTATGTGATTTTATAGTAGATAACCTGACATCTCTTAACTTTACTGATATGATGATAGAAGGTGAGTTCATGGTAAAAGAAAATAAAATACTGAATATAAACGAACTTGAACTTGTAGAAAGAATAAATGAAACAAGGGAAAGACTATATAAAACCGGTAAATTTGAAGAGCTGAAGAAAAAGCAGCTGGCAAGGGAATATTCAGAGAAGCTGGATATGACAGGCAGAACAGATGATGAAATAAAGATGTTTTCAGAAAATGATGATAAGGAAATGTTTTCAGGGAGCAGGGAAATTTTAACAGAAGACAAGGAAGAATTCAGGATAAAAACCAGGATACCATCATTCAGGCAAAAGAAAACTCCCGGGCAGAGGAGCCTGTTTGAGGAGTTTGAACATGTGAGCATAGTACAGTCAGATGATTTCCAGGAAACCCCGATGCTTAATTTGCTGGTAACGGACCCTGATTCAAGCAAATCTGTTGAAGATGATATTATTCAGGCAAAAGCGGTTGACGAAACTATCATAAAGCGGCTTGGAAATGAAAAAAAGAGTGAAAAGCAAGCTAAACCTGTAAATACAGAAAGCAAAGTAGAGCTTCCAAAAAATGTAAAGTTGAAATTTGGTGACGATTGACAATGTATTTTGTGTTAAAACAATATACCCGGATAATATATGTATAAAAAACTTGTATGGATACTTGCAGTTATCTTTCTGATATTGCTTTGCGACAGACTTATGTTTACATCAAGTGATATAAAAATTGAAATGAATCCGGATATATTGAGGGCAAGCACATCATCTGAGCTTGCAATAAACGTTTACAGGGTAAACATACTTGGAATAAAGGTTCCGTTCAGCAAAATTGAGGCTCAGTTTTTAATTGAAGACGGAAATAATCTCATAGAGCTAAGCGGTGAACAGACAGGAAACAGTATTATAGTAAGATCAAAAGGTATCGAAGGCGAAGCATCCGTTGGGATTTACTCATTAAAATCAGGTATGCAGATAAGGAAAGTATTGATAAAGATATTACCCCGGGATATGGCTTCAAATTTGTAAATTTAATTAAGCTGCTTCTACTCTTGGTTTACCTTTACTGAAATAGAACTTATAGAATATTACTTCAATCATTGTCAATAAACCGAGCGAAAATGCAGCTTTAGTAAGTATTCTGCTTATACCTGCTTCGGGAATAAATAAACCGATCACAAATGCGGAGAAAGTCCACCCTACAGTAAAAATAATGATAACGAATATTGTGCTTAATAATGCGCTAACTGTATTTTCTTCTACGTAATTTTTGGCGAAGACATAAACAAAAAAAACTGCGTGAGCGTAAAATAGGATTACTTCTATCATAGTTATAAATGCATATTTTAAAATGCCGCCTTAGAAAAGAATATCTCTTTAATGGTTTTAATAATTATTTTTAGATCAAATATAATTGACCAGTGTTCGATATAGTATATATCGTATTCAATTCTTTTTTCAATAGAAGAATCACTGCCTCTAAGCCCGTTTACCTGAGCCCATCCGGTAATTCCGCATTTTACCCTGTGTCTTTCAAGGTATTTAGGTATCTTTCCTTTAAAAAGATTAATGAAATATTCCCTTTCGGGTCTTGGTCCAACAATGCTCATTTCACCCTTTAATACATTAATAAATTGTGGAAGCTCGTCAAGAGAGTATTTTCTAAGTAAAGCGCCAATAGGTGTGTAGCGGGTATCCCCCTTTGAAACATAAACAGCGCCGGTATTTTTTTCAGCGTCAGCAACCATTGAACGGAATTTTACCATTTCAAATTTTTTACCCGTCATGCTTAAACGTTCCTGTTTATAAAAAATGGAACCCTTTGAAGTGAATTTTACAAGCAATGCAAGTGCAATAAATAATGGAGAGGTCAGAAACATAACAAATAGAGCGAATGAGAAATCAAAACCTCTTTTAAGTATCCTGTTCCATATATTCATAGGAACACTTTTTATTTTAAGAAAAGGAATACCATCAATTTCCTGGACTCTTACCGATGATGTAATTACTTCAAGGAAATCAGGAACCATTAGGAACTCTACATTTTCGCCTTCGCTTGCCTTCATCAAACCGAATAATTTATCATGCTCTGTTGAAGGTATTGTAACAAGTACGGTTTCAATATTCATCTTCTGAACAAGATCAACTACATCGCTATATGTCCCAAGTTTTAGTTTATCGGGCAATACTCCGTTTGTTGTACCCGGATTCTCTTCAACGTAACCAACAATGTTAAAACCGGCATATTTATGATCGTTGAATTTATTCAGAATGTCAAATGCGGTCTGGTTGCTTCCTACTAATATAGTATCTTTTAAACCCTTCCCTTTATTATATAGAGTCTTTTCATATTTTAGTACAATATATCTTCCTATAGTAATTAAGATAATAGAAATTATCCAAACAAGAACAAAAACCACTCTTGAGTATGGAAAAACCCTGTAAAAGAAAACAAGCCCAAATGAAAAAATTATTCCAAAAGTTACAAGTCTGCCAATCAGGAAAAATTCATCAAAAATGAAAACAATTCTTTTTGGTCTGAACAATTTTCTTGACTGAAAAATAAGGAGCCAAACCGGCAGAACTAAAACTGAGAGAGTAATGTATCCCTGAATCGGTGGAATTTCACCCATATAAGGGAATAACTTTACAAATGAAGGGAAATAAAATCTAATCCAATATGAAATAATGAATGATCCTATTATGGCAATTGAATCAGAAAGAATATTCAGTAAAGGTATTAAAAATTCCGTTCTTTGTGAGTTTTTGCTAAATTTTTGATTAATATAATTCATATATCGTTCAAAT
>JAYTUN010000077.1:0-8182 GCA_043744495.1 Ignavibacteria bacterium | reverse complement strand
GGAATGACAAAAACGATGGTTTTACATATTTTGCGTAAGGTGAGTTATTTACTTACTCCACCAATTCACTATTCCATTATTTCACTTTTAATTTGTTTCATTGTTTTTATAAAAACATAAAGGTAAGTTTGTTGATTAATGATTGATATTTCAGTAATAATAGTTACGTGGAACAGCGCAGATGACATTCTTAACTGTGTAAATTCAGTAATTTTCGCATCAAAGGAGCTTTCAGCCGAGCTTATTATTGTTGATAATAATTCATCGGATAATTCCTTTGATTTAGTGAACAAGATTAGCTTCCATAGAATTCTTACTTTTAAAAATCCTGAAAATCTAGGTTATACAAAAGCAGTAAACCAGGGAATTTTACAGTCAAAGGGAAAATATGTTTTGCTGTTAAATCCAGATACTATATTGAGCGAGAACTCGATCAAAATAATGTTTGATTATCTTGAATCGAATGCTGCTTATGGCGCATGCGCACCATTGATGATAAATCCCGATGGCTCTGCTCAGTATTCTGTAAGAAATTTCCCCACATACTGGAGAATGTTCTGTGAATTCAGTCTGCTGGCATATATTTTTCCACGGACAACGCTTTTTGGCAGCTGGAAAGCAAAGTATATAGATTACAGCAAAGAGCAGGATATACAACAGCCCATGGCAGCGGCTTTTATGATAAGACGCTCACTGCTTGAGGACATTGGCAATATGGATGATCGCTTCAGTATGTTCTTTAATGATGTGGATCTTTGCAGGAAAGTTTATGATTCAGGCTTTAAGATTAGGCTTCTGCCCTCCTCAGTTGTTACACATAAACACGGGGCAAGTATAAATAAAGATCGTGCCAATATGATCAGAATATGGAATATTGATTGCGCTGAATATTTTGAAAAACATTTCGGGAACGGTATTTTACTTTTGTGGCTGAAAATTAATCTTAGAATAAGCGGAATTTTAAGAATTTTTATGCTTAAATTTTCAAATAAATAATTGAAATTTTACGATATTAATATCTGTATTTTCAGTAGATTATGCATTATACCTGTTGGTATCATACTAACTGGTATCATACCATTTGGTATATTAAATATTTATTGTTATATTTGTAAATGAACAGTCCGTTTATTTTCGGGAAAATAGCAGAAGGAAAGAACTTTACTGACCGTGAGTTTGAAACTAAAAGATTAGTTTTAAATTTTTCGGATAAAGTTAACACAATTTTAATTTCACCAAGGAGATGGGGTAAGTCTTCTTTGGTAAATAAAGCCGCAGACCTGTTTGCAAAAGATAGAAATAATAAAGCTGTGTTTATTGACCTTTTCAATATAAGAAATGAATCGCAGTTTTATTCATATATTGCAAAAAAAATAATTAAGGCAACTTCAGTAAAGCCGCAGGAATGGATAGATACCGCAGTTTCTTTCCTGAGGAGACTGACCCCAAAGGTTACCTTCCCTATTGATATGACAAATGATTTCGAAATATCATTTGATCTTAAGGATAAGGCAGAAGATTTTGAAGATATTTTGAACCTCCCCGAAAAAATTGCCGCAGCTAAGAAACTTAATATTGCAATATGTATAGATGAATTCCAGAATCTTGAACATTTTGATGAACCGCTCCTGTTCCAGAAAAGGCTAAGAGCAGCATGGCAAAATCACACAAGAACAGCATATTGCTTATATGGAAGCCAAACGCACATGATGAGCACTTTATTTGAGAGGAAAAGCATGCCGTTCTATAAATTTGGTGAAGTGATGTATCTTGGTAAAATTCAAAGCTCATACCTTGTTAGATATATAATTAAACAGTTCGAAAATTCGAATAAAAAGATAAGCAGTGAGCTTGCAGAAAGAATAGCAGATGATGTGCAATTTCAGCCATACTATACACAACAGCTTGCTCATATAACCTGGGTAAATACTGATAAGGAAGTCACTAAAAATATTTATGAAAGATCATTGAGGGACCTAATAGAGCAAAATGCCCCCCTGTATATAAAGGATACCGAAAATCTAAGCAACACACAAATAAATTTTTTGAAATTGCTCATTGAAGCAGGCAGAAAAGATATTTATTCAAAAGATTTGATCCAGCAGTACAGGCTGGGGACATCGGGCAATGTAACAAAGATCCGTTCCGCACTCATCAACAAAGAAATAATTCACCTGGTAAACTCAAAATATGAACTAATAGACCCGGTTTTCAGGTTATGGCTAAAGAACATTTATTTCAAATGATAGTTAAGTATATTTGTATCAAGTTCACGACAATAAATATTGACCTCACCCCTCCAAAGGAGTCCTTCGGACCTAACCCCCTCTCCTAATCCCGCTAAGCAGAAGCGCGGGACGCAAAAAGCGCGAAGGAGAGGGGGGAAAATTCTCAAAATTAATGCTCTCTCATCTCAGGGAGATTTTTGGGTGTAAGGGTGTAAAGGCATATATAGTTAGTTTTAACTACTACCGTGTACTTAGATATTTGTATCAGAAAAAAATATAATTTATGAAATTCAAAGTATCAGTTGCGCAAATATCCCCTGTATTGGGTGATATTGAAAAAAATTTAAAGATCCATTTAAAATACATTGATAAAGCCATAGCAAAAAAAGCTGATATCGTAGTCTTTCCTGAACTCTCATTAACAGGCTATTCAGTTAAAGACCTTAATATGGAGCTTGCATTAAATCCATACACAAGTCCACTTTTTAAGCCGCTTAGAGATAAGTCAAAGAAAATATCCATCATTTGCGGAGGTATAGAAGAAGATGATAACTACGGCATTTTCAATTCCGCATTTTATATGGAAGCGGGTGAAGTAAAATTTACGCATAAAAAAGTTTACCCGCCTGATTATGGAATGTTTGAAGAAATAAGATATTTTTCCAAAGGCAGGGAAGCTGATGTGCATGAAACAAAATTCGGTAAACTTGGTGTGCTGGTTTGTGAGGACCTGTGGCATATATCGCTCCCCCTGTTACAGGCATTAAAAGGCGCTAAGATGATAATTGCAATAGCATCGTCTCCTACCAGGCTCGCACTGAACTCCAAATCGAAAATACTTAAGAATTACGAAATCAATTCCGAGCATCACAAAGCTTATGCAAGACTGCTATCATTATACATGGTGTTTTGTAACAGAGTAGGCTATGAAGACGGTGTGAATTTCTGGGGTGGCAGTGAAATTGTTGATCCTTTTGGCATAGTAGATAAATGCGCCAAATTTTTTGATGAGGATCTTATCATTTCAGAAGTAAATATGGCATCAGTAAAACGTGCCCGACAGTTGGCACGACATTTCCTTGATGAAGATGTGAATTTCCTGAGGAATGAAGTTAAGTTATTGCATGATGGGCTTGGCCAGATTTAAGGCTTACCCTTTAAAAAGGGGCTGTCTCAAAAGTACCTTGTCTTTCCTGCGCCGTGCCTGACGAAACGGCAGTGCAGGCAGGAAAGCAGGAATCTTGAAAAATTTTAACAAATTTTTCTTAAATATAACTTTTGAGACAGCCCCTTTTTTTAATTTTAATATAGTTGCAGCTATATTTTTATATTTAAAGACCGTGAGAAAATCATAGTTTAAAATTCATAAATTCATTATCTTACTATATATGAAACTGATAAAACAATCGCCCAAACGAGCGCTAAATAAAGCATTTTTAAAACAAAGACCACTTAGATCTGCTATTAATCTTTTCAAGGAAAACCTATTAACCTTGCTTGGAAGTATTGATGAAATTGAAAGAGAAGAAAATCAGAAGAACCATGTACGCGACTTCCTGCGTGATACTTATTACAAGGGTACTCATGAGATAAATACAAAAGATACCAAAGATCTTGTAATCCATACAGGAAAAACCAATAAAGATACCGTTGGTGTAATAATTGAAGCAAAAAGACCCAGTAATAAAAGCGAAATGCTATCCTTTGATAACCCTAACGCTAAAGCTTTCCAGGAACTTGTACTTTATTATTTAAGAGAGCGTATTGAAGAAAACAACAGCGATATAAAATACCTGATTGCCACAAATATTTATGAATGGTATATAATTGAAGCAAGTTATTTTGAAAACCTCTTTAACCGGAATAAAACCTTTGTAAAAGCTTATAAAGACTGGCGTGATAAAAAGAAAGTAACATTTGATACTAATTTATTTTATAATGATATTGCCAAACCTTTCATAGATTCAATTAACGAGGAAATTCCATGTATTTATTTTGATATCAGAGATTATGAAAAGGTATTAATAAATGAAGACCTAAACGATGACAAGCTATTAATTACATTATATAAAATACTTTCACCTTACCATTTACTTAAAGAAAAATTTCTGGATGACAGCAACAAACTTGATGAAAGATTTTATAAAGAATTACTTCATATTATTGGTTTAGAGGAAGCAAAAGAAGGCAGTAAATCCATTATCAGAAGAAAAAAGACTAAACCCGATGAAGGCTCATTAATAGAAAATACCATTTCAATTTTAAATACTGAAAGCTTAAATAAAGTAGAAAACCAGGGACAGTATGGAGCAACTAAGCAGGAAAAAGTATTTAACTTAGCCCTTGAACTTTGCATAACATGGATAAACCGAATCTTATTCCTAAAACTGCTTGAAGCACAGTTAATTTCTTACCATAATGGTGATAAGAGTTTTAGTTTTTTAAACTTTAAGACTATAAATGATTTTGACGAATTATATAAACTGTTCCACCAGGTATTAGCAAATAAATTTGAAGATAGAAGTCCAAATCTTCAGGCAAAATACAACAATGTACCTTATCTTAACAGCTCTCTTTTTGAAATTAGCCCGCTTGAAGAACAAACCATTAAAATTAACTCTCTTGATAATGCGGCAGTATTAGAGTTGATTAATTCAACTATACTTAAAGATATTAAGAAGAAAACAAACAAACTCCCCTTTTTAGAATATATATTTAATTTTTTAAACGCTTATGATTTTGCCAGTGAAGGCAGCGAAGATATTCAGGAAACTGAAGAAAAATCCCTAATTAATGCTTCTGTACTGGGGAAAGTATTTGAAAAGATTAATGGTTATAAAGACGGTTCTATTTTTACACCCGGTTTTATTACAATGTATATGAGCAAACAGGCGGTAAGGCTTGCAGTTGTACAAAAGTTTAAAGATACTTACAAATGGAATATTGAAAAGTTTGAAGATATAAAAAATTACTTAACCGATAGAAAAAACTCTAAAGATATATTAGAATTTAACGCCGTTATTGATTCATTGAGAATATGTGACCCTGCAGTAGGAAGTGGTCATTTTTTAGTCTCTGTTTTAAATGAAATTATAGTAATAAAAGCAGAACTTGGAATTTTGGCTGATGTAAACGGTTACAGAATTACTGAATATGAGTTTGAAATTGAAAATGATGAGTTAATAATTACTGATTCAAATAATAATATCTTTACTTACTTAGTTGAAAGCGGTAAGCCAAAAAGCAAAGAAATACAACGCTTACAGGAAACATTATTTAAAGAAAAAAGAATAATAATTGAAAATTGCCTATTTGGTGTGGATATTAACCCAAATTCTGTAAAAATTTGCAGGTTAAGACTTTGGATTGAACTGCTTAAAAATGCTTATTACAAGGCAGATACAAATTACAAAGAACTCGAAACCCTGCCGAATATTGATATCAATATTAAATGTGGTAATTCTTTAATCAGCCGGTATAATGTAAACAGTGACCTTAAAGAGATATTTAAAGAAAAGGGATTACTTGAACAGTATAAAACCGCTGTTTTAGCTTATAAAAACAGTACAGATAAAGAAGCTAAAGATAATTTATTGGATTTAATAAAGAACTTTAGAAATAAAGTCATAAATATCTTTTATCTGAATGACCCACTTAACGAAAAACTTTCAAAATATAAAGGTCAGCTTGCTTTGGTTGAAAATAAAGCAGCCGTTGGTGACTTGTTTGAAAAACTAAAAGAAAAAGATATCGAAACAGATGTAAAAATTTTAAAAAGTAAAATAACTAAGATAGAAAAAGATATACAGGAGACCAAAGATAATAAAATTTATCAGAATGCCTTTGAATGGAGATTTGATTTCCCTGAAGTATTAGATGAAAATGGAAGATTTTTAGGTTTTGATCTTGTAATTGGAAACCCACCCTATATAAAAGAGTATGAAAATCGTGCTGCGTTTAATGGTTTGCATGGTAAACTATGCTATCAGGGTAAAATGGACATTTGGTATTTATTTGGACAATTAGGTATAGAATTAATTAAAAACGAAGCCAATTTATCCATTATTGCAACGAACAACTGGGTAACAAATTACGGTGCTTCCAAATTCAGGAATTACATTGTAAATTATACGCAAATACTTTCATTGATAGATTTTGGTCCTTATATGGTTTTTGAGAATGCGTCGATTCAGACAATGGTAATGCTTTTTAGAAGAAATGGTGTTATTGATAATTACAAATTTGATTATCGGAAGCTGGTTGGCGAAAGTACTACGTTCTCGGATGCTATTAGATTACTAAACCATGAAGAAAATAATATAGCCTTATACTTGAATCCGCAATTTAACAAAGTAGAATTCATTGATAATCAATTAATATTCAATACTTCTAAAAACGATGTATTATTAAAGAAAATAAAAAAGAAACATAATTTCATTTTACGTGAAAAGGCTAACAAGAAACTAAAATTGAAATCTGAATTAGGGCAAGGGATAGTTTCACCTCAAGATTCTTTGAATAAGAAGTCAGCCAATGCGCTTGGTAACATTTATGAAGTTGGCACAGGGGTATTTGTACTAACACGAGAAGAACTTGATCAACTAAAACTAAACAAAACTGAATATAAATTAATAAAACCTTACTTCACTACTGAACAAATAGGAAAATATTGTTCCAGCAAAGATAATTATTATTGGATAATATACACTCAATCACACATAGGTAAACCAGATAAAAAGACGAAAAAGATTCCAATAGATGATTATCCAAGAATTAAGCAACATCTATTGAAGTTTGAGAAAATAATTACCTCTGATAATAAACCTTTTGGTTTGCATAGATCTAGAGAACAACACTTTTTCGAAAATGCTAAAATATTATCAATAAGGAAGTGTCCCAATGAACCAGTTTTTTCGTTTGTAGATTTTGACTGTTATGTTTCACAAACGTTTAACATAATTCAAAGTGATAGAATTAATCTAAAATATTTAACAGGTTTATTAAATTCTAAATTAATTGCATTCTGGTTACTAAAAAAAGGTAAAATGCAAGGTAATAACTATCAAATTGATAGTGAGCCTATCTTAGAGATACCAATTTTGAAACCAACAGAAACGGAAATGGATAAAATTGCATTATTAGTTGATACAATTATTGATTTAAAAAGTAAAGGCAAAGACAGTATCTCCATGGAGAAAAAAATTGATGAATTAGTTTATGAATTATATGATATAAATAAAGAAGAACAAAAGATTATTGAAGAAAGTTTTAATGCTTAGTATTCCCTATTTCAACTTCATTTTCAAAAGAACAATAAGAATTTAAAATAAATTCATTTTTCCAAATAAATATAGTTATAACTATGTTTATTTACAGTAAATTATATTTAAAACTATATATACTACCAATAATATATAGTTGCAACTATATATTATTATAATTATATTAAGCTATAACTATAATTACAAACAGTGAATTATATGAATTTAAGACTTTTTAAGCTAAAAAGAAGAAAATTGGATGAAAAACTATCCCAAGAACAATTATTTAAAGAACTGAAAATACCCGAAAATGGATGGATTTTTGAAATTAGAACTGCTTTAGAAATGTCATATGTACAAATGGCAAAAAGATTGAAAGTTACACCATCGGCTATAAAATCATTTGAAAAAAGTGAACAGGAAGGAAAGATTAGTGTAGATACATTGAGAAAAGCTGCCAAATCAATGAATTGTAAATTAGTATATGCAATTGTTCCTGAAAGCAGTTTAGAAAAAATATATAATGATCAGGTCATAAAAGTAGCAGGCGCTATTTTCCAAAAGGCAAGTCATTCAATGGAATTAGAAAAACAAGAAGTTGATGAAAAGGAAAATAAAGAACAGCTTAAAGACCTATATGATGAAATTAATTATACCATGAATAAAAAAATTTGGGATTATGAAATTTAAATA
>JAYTUN010000076.1:0-8200 GCA_043744495.1 Ignavibacteria bacterium | reverse complement strand
TTCCTTTTCTGTTATTTTTTTGTTTCACAAAACAAATTTAACAGTTAAGAACCAGATTTTCTTTCACTTAATGACTACTTTTGTGTCGTGTACTAAGTGCATTTAAAAGCAATTTTCTTCTGGGTGAGGCTGAAGCTAATATTATATTAATTTTTTTGTTTTTGATAAATTATTTGTTCAATTACCAGTTTTTTAACTCATAAAAATCGTAATCATCAATTCGTTCTTTAAAAATATACTTATTATTTAATATTTCTTTAAATTCAGAAAATCGTTCAAGTAACTGCTTTGAATCCTCATTATAACCGGAAATAAAATAGATCGGGTCATTACTTGCAATTATTATTAGTTTAGGATTAGCGGTGTTAATTGCATTTATGAATTCTTTTCGGAATTCGTTATTCTCCCCTTTCCATAAAAGCGGCACATTATATACAAATCGTGAAGCACAATCTCTCCCTGATAGATAATAAACTAATGGATCATATCCCCACAAATATATATTATCACCCTGAACAGTGTTTTCATTGACAAATTCTATCGCGTTTAATGTTTTCTTCATCATAAAAACTGAATCAGTTGTAATTCCATTTTTAATATACAATTCTTTAAGAGTCTCTTTTCCTGAAACATAGCTTAGCAAAGAATCATAATTAGAAATATATGGCTTTAAAGCATAAGCAAAGTATAAAAGGAATAAACCAATAAATCCAATATTTAAAATTTTTGCTTTTGATGAATAAGTATCTTTTAAATATGAAAATATTAATACTGAACCTACCGAAATTGCAGCGATTATGGCAAGGAAATGATAATAATAAAATTTCCATTGGATTATAAGACTCAACAGAGAAGCAATAATCCAGAATAGAACAAGAAGGTTTGGTGAACTTAATTTCTTTTTGATTTTTAAATATGTAAACGCAATAAAAGAAGAAAAAATTAAAGGAGCATATACTGAAAATCCGAATAGCCTGATTAACTGATTATATATAAACTCTTTTGTTTCTGTATCATACGCAATTTTTGCGTATAAGGAGGATTGCACGAACTGCACATCAATTAACTCTTTTAAAGCACCCGTAAAATAATACAGCAATAAAACAATTATACAAAAGAAACTAAAACCGGTAAATAATACTATAGCATTTTTAAATTTTAAAGATCTTATCTCTTTATTAGAAATTAAAAAACTAAGTAGAGCCAGTGGAAGGAATACTATTACAGTATATTTTAAAATTAACGCTATGGCAAATAATGTACCGGCGAAAAAGATTTTAATAAATGAATGTCTTTCATAACTTGAAATAATAAGCAAAACACTCAGAGCAAATGGCAGATTAAGAAAACCATCCGCCTGCATTGAATGCCAATAATCCATTCTGTAATAAAGCAAAAGGTATAAAAATGCTGGGATAAGTGATAGAAATTTTTTGCCGGTTAGTTTGAAAGTGATTATAAAAAGTACAAAAGCTGTCAATGATTCCCATAAAATGTCAAAGATCCTTGCGCTAAACATTGACTTACCAAAGATCAGTTGTTCAATTGCAAAAAGTATATGTGAACCCGGCGGCTTTAGATCAAATACATGTAGGTAATTCATCTTACCTTCAAGAAATAGCTTACCTGTATAAGCATAAAAGCCCTGATCTCTCCCAAAAGGATACGTCAGGCTAACGCTGCCTATTACAGCGCTAATTAGCAAAATAACAAGGCTGTAAATTAAAAGCTGCCTGTTAGATAAACTTAAGCCCAAATATATTATTTTAGTTTAAAAAAGAATGGTATAATCTTTTACTATAGAATTGAAATATGTAGTTTAAGAAATGTTTTGTTTGAAAACTGTGAATTACTGCGTAATATACAATATTATAACTTTTCTATCAAACTTGGTAGTCTATTCAAAATATCCGCATATTTTATTTTATCCCGCTCGCCATTTTTCCTGAATTTTACCTCAATTTCATCATTTTTCATGTTTTTATCACTAACTACTAATTGCAGAGGTATTCCTATCAAATCGGCATCTTTAAATTTTACACCAGGACTAATATCATCCCTATCATCAAAGAAAACTTCATAACCTTTAGATATCAAATCATTATACAGTTCATTTGCAGAAGCTTTAACTGGATCCGCTTTTTTATTTACGCTTATGAGATGTATTTTAAAAGGAGCAATTTCTCCGCTCCATATTATACCATCTTTATCGTGATTCTGTTCAATGTATGCTGCTGCAATTCGTTCAATACCAATACCATAGCTTCCCATGATGATCACGTTTTCTTTACCGTTCACATCAAGGTATTTTGCGCCTAAAGCTTCAGTATATCTTGTGCCCAGTTTAAAAATATGACCTACTTCAATGGCTCTTGTCATTCTTAACTTTGATTTCCTGTCAACAGTTTCATCACCATCTTTAATTGTTCTTATATCGTGATAAGTAATTCCAGGAACATCGCGTTTAAGATCAATATTTTTTATATGATAATCATTCTTACAAGCACCACTGATAAGTTCATCAGTATCTTCAAGTCTTAGATCTGCAATAATTTTTACATCCTTATTTTTAAAATTAACCGGACCAATAGAGCCTGCATCCGCTCCTGCAATATCCATCAATTCCTCAGACTGCCCGGGTCTGATACCAGGGAATATTCCTGCAAGCTTTGTTTCACTTACTTCATCATCACCGCAAACAAGAGCAAGTACGTATTCATCTTTTTTACGCAATGACTTAACTGGTACTACAAATAATCTTGATTTAGCAAGCTTTGTTCTATCGGTAATACCAAGAAATCCTGCAAGTTCATCAATACTTTTTACATTTGGAGTGTGGAATTCCTCAAGTGTGAGTGAAGAATCTTTTCTTCCGACTTTTTCAGAATATGACTTTGCAACTTCAATATTAGAAGCATAAGTATTATCTATACTAAGCACTACCGTATCTTCACCTGCATCTGCTTCAACCATAAATTCTTCAGATTCACTGCCGCCCATAGCCCCGCTGAATGCAGATACTGTAAAGAATTTCAATCCGCATCTTGTAAAAATATTCCTATATGCTTCGGCATGCTTTGAGTATGATTTATCCAGTCCTTCCCATGTTGCATCAAATGAATAAGCATCTTTCATGGTGAACTGCCGGCTTCTTAAGACTCCCCCTCTTGGGCGCTGCTCATTGCGGAATTTAGTCTGTATCTGGTACCATATCTGCGGAAGATGTTTATATGAAATAAGATTTGGCTTGGCAATAGATGTAAATACTTCCTCATGAGTTGGAGCCAGAACAAGCTCTCTATTTTTGATCCTGAAAATATCATCGCCATAATCTTCAAGTCTGCCTGTTTCTGCCCAAAGTTCATTTGGAGATAATGCCGGTAAATGAAATTCCGTGCCGCCAATAGCGTTCATTTCTTCCCTAACAACTTGTTCTACTTTCCTGAATACACGCAAACCAAGAGGCAAACAGGAATATACTCCAGCTGTAAGTTGTCTAATCATACCTGAGCGTACCATTAAAATATGAGAAGGAATTACCGAATCTGACGGTACTTCTCTAAGGGTTGGTAAAAAATATTGACTGAATTTCATTTGATTATCCTTATTTTTTACAAATATATCAAAAATTAGCCTATTTCTCAATGAAAATATACAAAAACAATAGAGTTGGGCAAACTATACCATTTTTAGGGTATTGGAATAAGGGTATATAGGTAATATTTTTACGTAGTGTTTATAAGGTAATTAAATCATATAAGGAGAAATAGAATGTCACGTCAAGAAAAAAAACAAAGCACATTACAAAAATTCAACATTGTAGCAGCTATAGTTATGTTAGCTGCATTATTTATATTTGCTAATTCAAGCATACTATTTTCACAGACATTTAGAGAAGTTAATTTTCATGATGGTTCAGTTGCCGGCGTTGAAAGCAAAATAAATACAAATGTAAATTACAGAATATATCAGACCTCACCGAATACTCTAAAGTTTGATCTTCCTGATGTATCTTTTGTCAAGGTTGGCTTATATGACTCAAAGAGGAACCTTGTAAGGACATATATATATAATAACCTTCAGGCAGGAACGTATGAGATCAACATTAACTCAGCAAATCTGGAAAAAGGAAATTATACTTGCGTACTTGCCACTGCAGATGTGCAGGAAAGTTCACAAGTGGTAATTGAATAAATAAAACCATAAACTAAAACCAAAGGGAGCAAATGCTCCCTTTTTTATTAACTTATAATTTGGTTTTAAAGTCAAGTCTGTCTATAGGACTTCTTGAAGATGACAAAACGGAAGCAAAAACATGCTACTAAATTATTGCAAGCACTAACAAAACTATAACAAGCACAAGTATAATTGTTATCAGAGTTCCCGTACTGATATCTGCAGAGTTTTCAGCGCTGGCGACTTTATATTCAAACTTCTGCTTAGAAGAGTTAAACACTTTATCCTTTACTACAAACAAATCCATATCACCATCACCATCATTATCAGCAAAGAACATCGGGTAAGGCATTTTAGGATTTATAAAAAAAGCCCTGTCATATTTTTCATAGTTTTTATTTTCAAGAATAAATGTTGGGTTTTCCAGCGTTCCAACATTTTTATAATAAGCAACGTTACCGTCTTCAAATTTCAAAGCGTCAAAATCACCGTCATTATCAACATCTACCATAACCGGGTTTTCAAAATCAAGCTTGCCTTCAAGGTAAGGGCCTGATAAATTCTTAATATCATCTTTTGAGAATATATTTACAGGTACGGCAGATTCCAGTGATAGAAAAGATAGAATTAAAAGTAAAATTACAATTGATAGTTTTTTCATTTTTCGCCTAATGAATTTTAGAAAAAATTAAATTAAATATAATCATTATTAATCAATTAAACAAGTAAACATTAAACAAGTTTCTGTAAATTCGATATTTTTTTAGAAATTTAATTAAATTGAAATTTATCTCAGATTTACCTAATTTATATATATATATGACAAATTCTAATTTTTTAAGATATAATCAACTATGTTCAGCCTTAATAATATTTTCAATTTTTTCTGCAATTAATATTTCATGCAAAAAAGATGATTCGCCTGTTATACCCGAAGAACCTGTAAATACATGGAGCCTGCAAATTAGCAACGTAACTAATAATTTAAAAAGCGTATATTTTGTCGATTCATTGACAGGATATGCAGCAGGCAATTCATTTCCAAATGACACAAACAAAATTATTAAAACTACCAATGGCGGAATTAACTGGTTAAGAAAGCGTGTAGGAGTTACAACTGCAAGCTTTACTTCTTTATTTTTCTTTGACGCCAATAATGGTTATGCAGCAGGCTCATTAGGAACAATTATAAAAACATTAGATGGCGGTGTAACATGGAGCTTACTTCCTACTCCGGTAGCAGAATATCTTTATGATATCAAGTTCTTTGACTCACTAAACGGGATTGCATCGGGATATAACGGCACTATATTAAGAACTTCGAACGCAGGTAACTCATGGCAAATTGCAAATACATTAACATTGCATACTTTATACAGCATAGCAATAAATTCCACAGGAGAAGCATTTGTATGCGGTGATGGAGGTACGATTTTGTTTACAAATAATTACGGGTCATCATGGATTGCTCAAAGTATAGTTACAACCTATACATTAAAATCAATTATTTTTGTAAATACAAGTACCGGATACTCTTGCGGTCAGCATGGGACAGTATTAAAGACTACCAATAAGGGATCAAACTGGAGCATATTAACTACACCCATAACAGGAGAATTTACTTCTTTATTCTTTACTGATGAGAACACCGGATTTTTAACAGGTGATTACGGAACAATATATAAAACAAGAGATGCAGGAAGTTCATTTACTAGAATAAATGCAGTTACTTCAAACTATTTAAGACAGGTCTTTTTTATTAATAATTGGCAGGGATGGGTTGTTGGTGAATATGGTACAATTTTACATACAAACAGCGGAGGAGATTAGACAATATTACATCATTTTCAATTCCCCAATACTCTCTTTAATGTTGCCTCAAGATGTTCATCTTCAAAAGGTTTCACAAGAAAACCATCCAGACTAAGCTCCCTCATTCTGTTCAGTGTAGTTTCATCCTCAAAAGCTGTTAGAAACACAATGTGAACATCATGCGAAGCATCCTTCGGATATTTTTCTTTTAAGATATTAGCTGTTTCAAGTCCATTGAGCTTACCTTTTAATTCCACGTCCATTAATATCAGGTCGGGAAGAGACTCCTTGACAAGTTCAATCACTTTCTCACCTGAATCTGTTACAAATACAACTTCATAGCCAAGACTTGTAAGGCATTTGCTGATATCCATTGCAACTATACCTTCATCTTCAACAACAGCAATTTTATTCTTAGCCATAAATGAAATAATTTAATTACGGGAAGTATAATTACTCCAATATTACAAATAATAGTGGTATAAATCTATGACAAATATATAATATAATAAATTGTAAAATATCCAAAATTTAGGTATTTTTGTAGATAATGCGGGAATAATTCAGTTCCTGCTAAAGCAGGATAAAGTTGGAACGTCAGCGTTGTTATTAAAATTAAAAATAAGGGCATCACTAAGAACTGATATAATTAACCGCTCCAAAGGAGCCCCTTTGGGGCAAAGACGCAGAGACGCTAAGAAAAAATTCAATATAATGGAATATCTAAAAACTAATCATCAAAAAAAATTTACCACTAAAACACTAAGAATCACTAAATTTTTATTAAATGCACCTTTGTGCCCTTATAGTCTTAGATGTGAATTTTAAGTTTTTAGAGATTCCCATAAATTAGAAATCAATACTTTGCACCCCACGACTTTCGCTTTTTGAAAGTTTCGCGACTTTGCGGTAAAGATTTTTTGAGAGTTTAAAGAGATTCCCATAATCATTAAAAAGCGGGAGTAATTCAGTTCCTGCTAAAGTAGGATAAAGTCCGAATGTCAGCATTATTTTTATAAATGAAAATAATTTTAAATTAGCGGGAGTAATTCAGTGGTAGAATGCCACCTTCCCAAGGTGGACGTCGCGAGTTCGAGTCTCGTCTCCCGCTCTTTAGTTTTCAGGAATAATATTTTAATATATTTAAGCGAGGATATGTTCGTGCGCCTGTCCCGCTAAAAACGGGATGTTCGCCTGCCTGTTGAGCGTGAGCGAAAACAGGAGCCCGTCTCCCGCTCAGAGTTTCAGATTTACAATTTTTATAGAATACCAAAGGGGAATAATGAGTAAATGCGGGTTTCCCGAAGGGACTCCTTCGGAGCGATCCCCGTCTCCCGCTCAGAGTAACGATAAACTATGTTAAATGTAAATATCAATTCATTCAGTTATAAAAAAAGTGGTATTCCCAAAGATACTTCAGGCAATGGAGGCGGATTTGTTTTTGATTGCAGGTTTATTTACAATCCCGGCAGAGAAGAGTCATTTAAAACGCTTACCGGCAAAGATAAGGCTGTTGTTGACTTCCTTGATAAGAATGATGTTATGGAGGAATTTCTAATGAATGTATATTCTATTTCAAGCGCTGCGATCGATAATTACCTGCATAGGGAATTCTCAAACTTAATGTTCAGCTTTGGATGCACAGGCGGTCAGCACCGTTCAGTTTATGCCGCCGAAAAACTCGGCAAATTTTTAAAAGAAAAATACGGTATCAGTATAAATGTATCGGTTACACACAATGAATTTCCGGAATTAAATAAAAATTGCCAAAAAATCTGACTTGAAGATATTGAAAAAAGCTGTAATTTTGTACTACTTTACCAAAAGTAAAGGGCGGTTAGCTCAGTCCCGAGTACTTGGGAAGCGTCCCGCCAAGGCGGGAATGTCGGGGGTTCTCCCAAAGGGATTACTTCGTAAGAATCCCTTCCCGAAGGGACTACTTTGTAGCACTGCCCACAGAAAAAGCTCAAATTGAAAGATTTGGGCTTTTTTGTTTTCAAATCTGAATTGATTTAGGTTAGCTCAGGCCCGAGTACTCGGGAAGCGTCCCGCCAAGGCGGGAATGTCGGGTCCCTTTCGACCCTTCAATCACACTAGAAAGCCTGAATTGAAAGATTTGAGCTTTTTGTTATTTACTCAAGTTGACCGCTCAGCTTGCAAATCATTGTTTTTATTTTAACTACGAGTATTAACTCGTGTATTATTAATGAAA
>JAYTUN010000075.1:0-8203 GCA_043744495.1 Ignavibacteria bacterium | reverse complement strand
CCGCAGAGTCCCAAACTAAAGTCAGGAAAGCATGAGACACTGCGGGGACATAAAATAGTAACCTATTTTATAATCAACATTTTTTTTGTTGAAATTGTCCTGCCATCTGCAATTAATGAATAAAAATAAGTACCGCTTGACAAGTTTGAACCATTAAAATCTATCCTGTACTCGCCCGGTGTCAATCTTTGATTTACAGGAACGGAAACTTCGTTACCCAGAATATCAAATATTTTAATTTTAATATCAGATGCTTTTGCTACTGAAAAGTTTATCTGAGTTACAGGGTTAAATGGATTCGGATAGTTCTGCGAAATGGAAAACTCATTTGCAATTGTACTGATATTAATAATCCCAATTGGATTATAAACTCTTACAATCTTGTTCGGGCTCCAGTTCCACTGGTCGCCTGAAGAATTAGAGTCATTATTGGCACTATTTGCTGTTGAGTATAAAGTATCAATACCAGTTGTATTAGGCGCTGTATAGTTAAATGACCAGGATACTGTATCATTAACGAAAAACTTTGGATGCCTATGTGTAAGTTCTTTATCCTGCCTTTTTACCATTGTATCACCGGAAACAGGATAAAGAGAATTGGTATCTATGTATGATGCAACATTAAACCCTCCTTCTATAGCCGGACCTTGAGAAAGTTTTACCCGATATGTAACAGTTTGTCCTGCAGCAACACTATCAGGTCCTATTATATTTACAATAACCGATGTTGTGGGATCTACGCCATGGCAAACACAGCCTAGTCCTCCACCGCCCTTTCTAGTAGTTCCTGTATATCCCCATGGAAACCAGTTAAATGAAAATGCAAATAAGCTGATTACAAATAATGCCGATAATGAAATTAATATTTTTCTTTTGTTCATTTAATTTTTTATTTCTGATTTTTATGCGAAGCATCTCTACAAGTCTTTGATTCGATCAACGATTCTTCGAATCGTAGATTCGTAGAAAGAGTAATACGCCTGCGGACAAATTTACTTAAATATTGGAATATATAAAACCCCGATTATTTTCATAAACGGGGTTTGTAAACTAAATATATGTTTTTATTATTTCACAAGTCCTGCTGAACTGCCAAGGCAGTCAGGAGCGGGATTCCAAAAGTGATTACATCACTTTATCAATATCATTTTCTTTGTATCTATTTTCACACCGTCAACAGAAAGTGAATAGAAGTAAATACCCGTTGCAAGATTTGCTGCGTTGAAATCTGTCGAGTATTTTCCGGCTGTCAAATTTCCGTTAAATATGTTTGCAACTTCGTTGCCTATAACATCGTAAACCTTAATAGATACTAATGATGCTTTGGCAATATCATATTTTATCTGTGTGCTTGGATTGAACGGGTTTGGATAGTTCTGAGCCAAACCGAATGCTGACGGCACTTCAGATGAAATCTGCCCGTTTGATACTACAGGTGTAACAGTATATGTTATTACCAGCTTATCTACACCGGTGCCATGTTGGAATAATAGGTTAGCTTTATCCATAAACACTACGCCTGCTGCGGGTGAGCTTGTAGCTGGTATTGTTTGAAATGATGCTCCTGCATCAAGTGAAAGATATGTGTTTGTTCCGTACAGATCATAAGTTACGGCAGTCGGGTCATCTTTTGCAATATCGGTCGCCCAAAGGCTTCCGCTCTGGTTTAAATTTGTAAATGTTGAAGCCATATCTTGACTTTTCCAGAAGCTGCCAGAGCTCCAAGTTGTATGATAGATAAGGTTAAGGTTTAATGAAGTATTTGCCATCATCGGAATTTCTGATCCCGAAACTGTATTAATAAGTGTCCAATTCAAACCGCCATTAATAGATTTCCACACTTTACCTGAACCTGAACCGGTTACACCATCTCCTATAATAATTGTACTTGGATTATCGAACTGAACAAGAACGTCGCATGGACTTCTGAATACACCGCTTGGCTCCCCGCCGCTAAGCGATGTCCAGTTTGTGCCCCAATTGGTAGAAACCATTAAAGAGTCATTATCAGGCGCTAAATAAACTGTGTTTGGAAAGTTTGGGTCAGCTTCTAAGGGCATACCGTAAGAAGTCAGGTTAATAGGATTAATGGAATTAGTCCATGTAGTACCATAATTAGAGCTTACAATAACCCTTCCGCCGCTTGAACCCATTGAAGCTATCATCATGTTAGTATCAACAGCATTAATGAAATATGAATGACATGCACCGCCCGGTACTGAACCATTTAATGTAACCCATGTTTCACCTCTATCAAGACTTCTTCTTAAAACATTGCCAGAAAGAATAAAAACACCGTTTTTGTTTTGTGGATGCAAACAGAAAGGATTGCCAATATTTCCGCTTGTTGTAACTTTGCGTACTAATGTTTTGGTAACTGATACGCCTGATTGGAACTGCCAGGTAACGCCGCCGTTATTTGTCCATAAAATAGCTTTTGTATTATTTGCTACAGCCCACCCTTTGAGTGAATTAAAAAAGTAAATATCGCTTAAGTAACCCTGCATTGGGTTAGCCTGGTATGCTCTTGTATTGCCGCCATCAGCAGTAAAATTTATGAATCCGCCGCCGCCGCAGGTATAAAATTGTGTTGCATTTATCATTGATACACTTCTTACATCAGGTTTTATCACACTTCTGTAATCTTTTACTGACCATGTTGTACCATTATAGACAGCAATAATGCCATCTGCCCCGGTTGCTACTATATTTGGATTAATTGCATCAATTGAAAGAAGATTTTTTGTTGTCCCTGTTGTATAAGGTGTCCAGGTTGTACCGCCGTTCACTGTATATAATACAGTACCGTTATCTCCGCATGCATATCCGTTTATTGCGCTGGTGAACCTAACTCCATTCAGATTATTTGCTGTGCCGCTTGTCTGCACTATCCATGAAACACCGCCATTTATTGATTTTACAATTCTTCCACCTGCGCCAACTGCCCAGCCTGTGTTTTCATCAGAGAAGAAAACTGAATTAATATCTCCGCCGCCTATACCATAACTTGTAAAAGTAGAACCGCCATTGGTGCTAAGTTGTACTACGCCGCCATCGCCAACAGTCCATACCTTCAGGTTAATAGTGTGAACTGAATTCAAATTAGGACTTCCGGCAATTGGATATGAGCCAAAATTCGAGCCGCCATCGTATGAAATAAAAACTGCGCCGCCATCACCAACAGCAATTACATAACTTCCGTCTTTTGAATGGACAGAGTTGAAGCCTGTTTGTGAATTAGCGCTCATTATGTATATAATTAGCACTAAGAAAACCGTTACAAGTTTCTTCATTTTTGTTGTTTAAATGTTAAATTTTAAATAGTTTTTCAATAATTATGTAAAAATATGGAAAGATTTTAAATTAAACAATAGTCTAAAATTAAACAATCTAACTGATTTAGTTACTTTTATTTCCTTAAATTTCATAATTTATTTCAATAATTAAAGTTTTTCATTATATTTACCTTAAATTATTCATTTTTTAAGTTTTTTAAAAGAAAAGAGAGTAAAAATTGTTACAATTTATTGAAAAGATTCTTTGGCATAGCCGTTACATGGTGATTTTTGCTGTAATTTCTTCAATATTTTCGGCATTAATTATGATAATTATGGGTACATTGAAAGTAATTAGCGTAAGTGGTAAATTTTTTAGCGTTTTTTTAAGTTACGATGCCTATGAAGAATTTGGTAAAAATGCAGTTTCTAATCTTGTTAGCGCTATTGATGATTATCTTATAGGGACTGTTTTCCTTATTTTCGGAATTGGGTTGTACGAACTCTTTATTAGCAAAATAGATATTGCCGAAAAAGACGAAACATCTTCTAAGGTTCTAATTATCCATGACCTAGATTCGTTGAAGGAAAAAATTGCAAAGGTTGTGATAATGGTTCTGATTGTAACTTTCTTTAAATATGCTATTAATTTTAATTATACAGAAATGATTAACCTGCTTTACCTAAGTATAGGAATATTATTGATAGCAGTTTCAATTTATCTGACTCATAAATCTTCAAATGATAAAAATTTCTCATCAACAGTAAAATAGCGATGTAATTAAATGAATATAGACTGGTTAAGAGAGTATTGTCTTTCACTACCCGGAGTAACAGAAGAAGTACAGTGGGGAAATCATCTGTTGTTCAAAGTTGGCGGTAAGATGTTTGTTATTTCTGCAATGGATAACTATGCCGAAAATATTATGTCGATAAAAAGTAATCCTGAAAAGTTTGAAGAACTCACTGAATTTGAAGGGATAATCCCTGCACCGTATCTTGCAAGAAATAAATGGATAAGTATTCAAAGAATTTGCAGAATAAAATCAACTGAACTTAAAGACCTGATCAAAACATCGTATGACCTAGTATTCAGTAAACTTCCAAAGAAAACCCGGGTATCAATAATTACAAATTGTTAATTGTTCATTGTTAATTGCATTTACATTATTTCATTAAAAACTTATTATTAAATTTGCTTTCAGTTGTATTATCTTTTTGCTCCCGTAGTGTAATGGATAGCATGTCAGGTTCCGGTCCTGCCGGTGAAGGTTCAAGTCCTTCCGGGAGTACAGTTTCCAATAAGCAATAAGCAATTAACAATTAACAATTTTAAGACATCTTTTTATTGCTAAATGGAAATTGTTAATTGAATATGGACGCTTTACTTAAAACAATTGAAAATTCTTGGTATTTATGTAAATATATTATTCAGCAAAAATTTTAATTATTGTAATTGACAGATAAATTTGCATACGAAAAGACCCTTAAAATCTCCTCTGAAAATGATTTCCTGAATCTACAACAATTTTTATTTATTACTTCAAAACAACTCACTAAATTTTTCTATTATTCCAAAGTTACGCCTCACCAGGTAATACTACTATCAATGATATTCGGGGTATCAGCATCATATCTAATAATTCAACCCGAAAAATTTTACGCATTCTTTGGGGCAATCCTGTTATTTTACAAGAATGTGCTGGATAAAGTTGACGGCTCGCTTGCAAGGGCTAAAGGACTCGATTCTCGCCGCGGTAGGTTTTATGATTCCATTTCAGATTTCATTGTAACATTTACAAGCTTCACAGCTATTTCAGTTCATTTGTATTTATCGTGGCAATCACCTTTAGCATTTTTAATTGGATATTCTGCTATGATATGCTCTATGCTGCAATGTTCATATTTTATTTATTACCAGGTATCATTCATAAAATCCACAGGAAAAAATACTGTAAACCGCCTTATTGAAACAGTAACCGATGAAGATAAAATTATGCAGGATAAATGGACAACAATTCTGCAGAAGATATTTATGCTGATATACGGCTGGCAGGATAAGTTTTTCTATTCTTTAGATAAATACTTATTTACAAAATTCACTTTGAGATTGACGCGAAGCGTAAATCGAAATCCCGCCCTGTCAAAGATCCCGCGATTTCCTGACTTTAATTGCTTAGCGGGAGCGGGACAATCATGGTATCAAAATAAATCATTTCTAACTATAGCAAGCTCATTATCTATTGGCACGCATATATTCCTGATATGTATATCAGCTATAATTGGGAGGTTTGATTACTATATATTTGTGAATTTAATATTGATGAACTTATTGCTAATTTTAAGCGTTGTTTATCATTATAAGTCGTCATTAAATCAATTTAAAAAATAATTTTTGCTTTTTATAATCAGAAAATTCCATTTCTCCGCATCGCATAGAGTTTACAATCCCGCTTTAAGCGATGAGGAGAACTTCAAACGCTACGGTAAATGTTCTAATCCAAACGGGCACGGGCATAATTACGAAATGGATATTACAGTTGCCGGAAAGGTTGATGCTGATATTGGATATGTTATGGACCTAACTGAGCTGAAAAATCTTGTTGATAAAGAGATAATTGATAAGGTTGACCATAAAAATCTGAATCTTGATGTTGATTTCATGAATGGTGTAATTCCTTCGACAGAAAATATTGCTGTTACTTTCTGGAACCAGATTGAAACAAAAATTAATTCAGCGAACAGAAAGTTATACTCAATAAAGCTAAGAGAAACATTAAATAATTCTGTTGAATATATGGGAAGTATTTAATTACTCAAGTTGACCGCCTTCCATACTGAAAACCGTTAAAACTTCTCTTTTTATCATTTCCCCCTATCAGGTCGAAGAACTGGCGAAGACATGTGGGAACACAAGGGGGTCAAAGCTTAAATTAAAGTTAAAATTACTCCAGTTGATAGTTTGAATTCTTTATATCGTTGTTTAATAATGATTTAAAGTTTGTAAATGGAACCTCCAGATTAGAATAATTTATGCTCGAAACAGCGTTTAGAGTTACAAGCGGTCAACTTAATTAAATAAATATGCCAAACAAGAATAAAGCTGCAAATATCACTGAAGATGATGATAATAATATCTTAAGTATAGATTATAGCGGTGACTCACTGAAAAAGATTGAAGAAAATGTTACAAGCATTCTGGAAGAAATAGGCGAAGATCCAAAACGTGAGGGTTTATTACGAACTCCAAACCGCGTTGCAAAAGCATATAAATATTTTACCAAAGGATACAGCGAAGATGTTGAAAAGCTTCTTAACAATGCTGTGTTTAACGAACATTATGATGAAATGGTGATAGTTAAGGATATTGATTTCTATAGCTTATGCGAGCATCACATGCTGCCTTTTTTCGGCAAATGCCATATTGCATACATACCAAAAGGAAAAATTGTAGGTTTAAGCAAGCTGCCAAGAATGGTTGAAATGTACTCACGCCGCCTGCAGGTGCAGGAAAGAATGACGCGCGAAATTGGGGATATGATAAATAAAGTACTGAAGCCCAAAGGAGTTGCGGTTGTTACAGAGGCTAGCCATTTATGTATGATGATGCGCGGAGTTGAAAAGCAAAATTCAATTGCATTGGCTTCGTGTATGCTGGGAAATTTCAAGTCAGATGAAAAGACGAGGTCTGAGTTTTTAAAACTTATTGGGAAGTAAAGTGTGGAACATTGTAAAACCCTCATTCCTAAACTCCTGTTTGGGAATGGGGAAAATTTAGATACCTGCTTTCGCGGGATTGTTAATAATACAACCGAGTAATTACTATACTAACAACAAACGAAATAAAATTATTCGCTTCGCTTAAACAGAAAAAATCACGGATAGAGTATGGCAAATATCTTATCGAGGGCTTTCATCTGATTTATGAATGCCTTAATTCAAGCCATGAGCTTGAATATATAATTTTAAGGAGTGATGTTAACCTAAATAGTCACCCCGAAATTCTTGAAAAGATATCAAAGAACAAAACCATAGTTGAGCCATTACCTGAAAAATTATTTAATAAGCTTACTGATACAGAATCTTCACAGGGCATTATTGGAATTGTTAAGCGACCGAAATATGATGATGCAATGCTTGAAGGAGATATAATTCTTGCTTTAGATAGGATTAGCGACCCGGGTAATCTTGGTACTATTATAAGGACAGCCTATTGGTTTGGCGTTAAGCAAATTGTGTTAAGTAAAGATTCGGCTGACCCGTATAATCCCAAAGTAGTGCGCTCAACACAGGGGGGTATTTTCCATACCAATATTATTGAAGATACAGATCTGTGTGATTTACTCAAAAATTATGCAACAGCGGGATATAAAGTATATCTTTTTACGCTTGATGGAAGCAATAATTTATCCGAAGTTGTGAGTAATTTTGGAAATGGGAAATCAGTATTGGTATTCGGTAGCGAAGTACACGGAATTTCTAATGATTTATTAGGTATGGATTTTGAAAAAGTGAAAGTAGAGGGATTTTCAGATTGTGAATCTTTAAATGTAGCAATATCCGCAGGGATTGCTTTGTATGAATTTAAAAAGCTATAAGACCCCTACCTCTACGAGTCTTCGACTCGAAGAGTCGTAGACTAACCCACCCCGATCCCGCTAAGAAGAAGAACGGGACGACTCCAAAGGAGTCCCTTCGGGACAAAAAGCGTCGAGGGGAGGGGGCGAGGAATAAAGTTTTTGCGAGGAGCGAAGCGCCCGCCTATGAAGTCTGTTGCCCCAAAGGGGCTCCTTCGGAGCAGAACACATTATCGCACACCCCCATGCGTGCCGCTTGGCAGGCAGTCTTCACCTTCGGTGAATCCACCCCTCTCAAGAGGGGAATTACAGCTTATATTCCCCTCTTGAGAGGGGAGGGAGCGAAGCGGA
>JAYTUN010000074.1:0-8247 GCA_043744495.1 Ignavibacteria bacterium | reverse complement strand
CATGATTTTCAGGGCTAAAGCCCTGAATTCAACGTATTTTTAAACCCCCGACATAAATGTCGGGGTTAAAACATATTCCTAAGCGGTCAACTTGAGTTCTTTATATTGATTTCTGCATACAATGGAAAGACTATAAAATCTTTAATATTCAGCAACCCTCCCCCCACACATTCCCCCTAATTTTCCTGCCTTGAAAATTAATTCTCAAAAAGCTATATTTACAGCTAAAATCTAACCAAAGTTTAATGGACAAAAAAGCGCACAAATATTACGAAACGACTTTTATAGTTGATTCGATACTCGAAGATGAAAGAGTTGATTCTATTCTTAACAAATATTCAACCTTCTTCACCAAAAATGAAGGAGAAATTTTAAAAACAGAAAAATGGGGCAGAAGAAAACTTGCTTACCCTATTAAGAAAAAAGTGACCGGTTCATATATATCCATAGAGTTTACCGCTGACCCATCCGTTATAGCAAAGCTTGAAAGAGCTTACCATCTGGATGAAGATATACTCAGGTTTTTGACGGTTTCTTTTGATAAAAAGACACTTGAGGAACGTAGTGTTTACCTCATCAAAAAAGAGCAAATACTAAAGGAACGCGAAGCTACAGCATTACTGCTGCAACTCTCAGCCGAAGCCGATAAAGCTGCTGATGTGAAGACCACATAATAAACAAGTTTAGTCAACAATTAACATTAACCCGAAAATCATCGGAGGAACAATGGCTGATTTAAAGATGCCGGAATTAAATTCGGTAATTATTGCAGGGAACCTTACAAAGGACCCTATATTCAGACAAACCACACACGGCACACCGGTTGTAAACTTTTCAGTGGCAAGCAACAGAAGATACCGCGATAGCAAAGACGAATGGCAGGAAGATGTTTGCTATGTTGGCGTTGTTGCATGGAACAAACTTGCCGAAAGCTGCAGAGACAAGCTTAAAAAAGGGAACGCATGCCTGGTAGAAGGCGAGCTACAGTCAAGGACATTTAAGACCGAAAAAGGCGACAGCAAAACTATCGTTGAAATTAAAGCACGAAGGATCCAGTTCCTTAATAAAAAAGGACAAGGTCATGGCGCTGAACATCATGATGAACCAACTACATTTGAAGATGATTCATTCGAAAAGCATTTATCACCAGAAGATACTGCTTTACTGGGTGATACTACACCTTCAACAACAGCTCCATCAACAAATATATAAGAATTTATAAACTAAGCAGGGCGTGTTTATACGCTTTGCATTTTTTTCTGTAATATACCAAATGAAAATAATACTAAAACAAGATCACGAAAATTTAGGTAAAACCGGTGAAGTAGTTAACGTTAAAGACGGCTTTGCAATGAATTACCTTATCCCGAACGGTGTTGCCATGAAAGCGAATACCAGCAACATGAAAGTCCTGGACGAGATAAAAAAGCAGCAGGCAAAGAAACTTGAAAAAGTTATTGCTGAATCTCAAAAACTTGCAGGCGAACTCTCAGGCGTACAGCTTGAAATTAAAGCAAAAGCTGCCGATGATATCAAGCTTTTCGGATCAGTTACAAATGGCACTATTGCAGAAGCACTTATTCATAAAGGTTACACAATTGATAAAAGAAACATATTGCTGGAAGAGCCTATCAAAGAAATAGGTTCAAGAACCGTTGATATAAAGCTGGCAGGAAACGTTATGGCTCAAATAAACGTTTCAGTTGTTAAAGAGGAAGTTTAGTAATGTATTACAAGTCCGGTTATAAAAAACAACCTGGCTGCGATTCACGGCTTACTCGTTTCTTTTGGAGTAAAACAAAATAATGGAAAAAACCGTAGAGGTTTTAAAAAGCGCGACAATAAGATTCGCGGGAGATTCCGGTGACGGTATGCAGATCGCCGGATCGAGATTCACAGAAACATCAGCATTTTTTGGCAACGACTTAAGCACGTTCCCCGATTTTCCGGCGGAAATAAGAGCCCCTGCAGGTACTTTATTCGGTGTTAGCGGTTTTCAGGTTCAGTTTTCAAGCCATGATATATACTCACCTGGCGATGAGCCTGATGTTCTTGTGGCTATGAACCCTGCTGCTTTAAAGGTAAATGTAAAAGACCTTAAAAAGCACGGCACTATCATTGCCAATGAAGACGCATTTATTGATAAAAACCTAAATCTAGCGGGATACGAATCAAACCCGCTTGAAGATGGTTCACTTGCCGGTTACAAATTAATTAAGGTACCAATAACAAGAGCTACAAATAATGCAGTGCAGGATATGGGCTTAACAGCCAAAGAATCGAACCGCTGTAAGAATTTTTATGCACTTGGAATAACCTACTGGCTATATGACAGACCACTTGATAATACGATGCACTGGCTTGAGGACAAGTTCAGCAAAACACCTGTCATTGCTGAAGCAAATATCCGCGCTTTAAAAGCAGGTTTTTATTTCGGTGAAACTGCGGAAATATTCACAACTAGGTATAAGGTTGCACCTGCTAAACTGCCAAAAGGCATATACAGGAACATTACCGGTAACCACGCAGCGGCTCTTGGAATACTTGCGGCATCACTAAAAAGCGGCTTACCTATATTTTTAGGCTCATACCCTATTACACCTGCCAGCGATATTTTACATGACCTTTCCGGTTATAAAAACTTCGGAGTAAAAACTTTTCAGGCTGAAGATGAAATTGCTGCTATTTGCTCAGCTATCGGAGCAGCTTTTGGCGGGTCACTTGCTATCACAAGCACAAGCGGACCCGGAATGGCATTAAAGCAGGAAGCAATTGGATTGGCGGTTATGGTTGAGCTTCCATTGGTGATTGCCAATATTCAAAGAGGCGGACCAAGTACAGGCTTACCAACAAAAACTGAGCAGGCTGATCTGTTCCAGGCAATACTTGGAAGAAACGGCGAGTGTCCTGTACCTGTAGTTGCAGCTGCTACTCCTTCTGATTGCTTTCAAATGATGTTTGAAGCTGCAAGGCTTGCAACAAAATATATGACTCCTGTAATTTTCTTATCAGATGGTTATCTCGCAAACGGCGCAGAACCGTGGAGAATTCCTCATGAAAGTGAATTACCCATCATTGAAGGTGATTTCAGGAAAGAAAAAGAAGGTTACCAACCGTATATGAGAGATGAATTCCTTGCACGCCCATGGGTAAAACCGGGCACTCCCGGTATGGAACACAGGATAGGCGGTCTTGAAAAGGAGCATATAACAGGCAATGTTAGTTATGACCCGCAGAACCACGAATTTATGGTAAACCTGAGGGCACAAAAAGTTAAAAATATTGAAAATGATATTCCTTTGATAGAAGTTGACGGCGACCCCGAAGGCGAATTACTTGTAATTGGCTGGGGCAGCACATACGGCTCTATTACAACTGCCCGTGAAAGACTTCTGGCTAAAGGATATAATTTCTCAAGGGTTCACTTAAAATATCTTAATCCATTCCCCAGGAACCTTGCTGAAGTTTTGAGTAAATTTAAAAAGGTATTGATACCAGAACTTAACCTCGGTCAGCTTAGAACAATAATAAGAGCTGAATACCTGGTTGATGCAATTGGACTTAACAAAGTTCAGGGACTTCCTTTTAAAGCAAGTGAAATAGAAAGTAAAGTAATAGAATTGTTAGGGAAATAATAATATGGAAACAGAAACCACTAATGGAACCGTTAAAAATATTGCTGAGGTAAAACTTACTGCAAAAGATTTCGCTTCTGACCAGGATGTAAGATGGTGTCCCGGTTGCGGAGATTATTCTATTCTTGCACAGGTTCAGCGTATAATGCCTTCGTTCAATATTCCAAAAGAAAAAACAGTATTTGTTGCTGGCATTGGTTGCTCAAGCCGGTTCCCATATTATATGAATACTTATGGGTTCCATTCTATACACGGAAGGGCTACAGCCGTTGCCTCAGGCTTAAAAATGGCAAGACCCGATCTTGACGTATGGATAACTTCAGGTGATGGTGACCTGCTTAGTATCGGCGGAAATCACTTCATTCACCTGCTAAGAAGAAACCTGAATACAGTTATATTGCTTTTTAATAATCGTATATACGGACTTACTAAAGGGCAGTATTCACCTACATCAGAGCACGGTAAAGTAACAAAATCATCACCAATGGGCTCGCTTGAAGAACCTTTTAATCCTTTAACACTTGCTCTTGGCGCTGGTGCTTCATTTGTTGCAAGAACAATGGATAAAGATGCTAAGCACTTACAGGATATTATTGCAAAAGGGCACAGCTTTAAAGGCACAGGATTTATTGAGATTTTTCAGAACTGTAATATATATAACGATGGCACTTTCTTTTTATACACTGAAAAAGAAAGTAAACAGGGTCATACTGTTTATATAGAACATGGCAAACCCCTTGTATTCGGCGCAAAAAAAGAAAAGGGCATAAAGCTAAACGGCTTCAGTCCTGTGGTAATTTCTCTTGATGACGGAGTACACAGCATAGATGATTGTATTATTCACGATGAAACATCAAGGGAGCTTGCAATGATAATTGCGCAGTTCACTGATATGAAAGACTTCCCTGTACCATTTGGTGTTTTATACAGGGTTGAAAGACCTGTATTTGAAGTACAGATGGAGCAGCAAATAATTGATGCAAAAGCAAAGCTTGGCGAAGGCAACCTTGAAAAGCTGCTATTTGCAGGTACTACATGGGAAATTAAATAGATTTAAGATTATCAGATTACAAATTGCAGATTTAAGGCATTCAAATTTTGGATGCCTTTTTTGTTTAGAGATATTTGTTGTTATTATGATTGTTTTTAAGTATAAGACTACAAAAGTCTTATCAATCCATATATAATAAAATAACTTTATTTATAAAAAAACTTTGAAAGTAATATTAGACTTTTGTAGTCTTATCAAATTAATTTTTCGGTATTACAAAAAGTCAGGCTGTAAACCTGACTTCAATAAATTTTAACTCTCTATAAGATGACCCAAAGGGTACCCGCTTCGTCCACTCCATAGGCGGCATGCGCTAACTCTCCTCGCAAATTGCGTCTTTTGCAAGCGAAGGCGCTTGCCTGTCGCAGACAGGAAGCAATCTCATTGCAAAACTCTTTATACATTAAAACAAAAGTCAGGTCTGAGGACCTGACTTGAACTAAAAAACAATTTATTTGACCGTGTCAGATCCTCAGATCTGACACATATTAAAAACCATTACTTCACCTGCATACTTTGTTTGAACTTTCCTCTTAAGAATAAACGCTCACCAATTAAATAAACAGCCGCAACCAGTACAACTATAAGGATTATATTTACCGAGCTTGAGCCGAGAGATAACCCTAATAATCCAAGTACATTGGTAAAGAAAATCTGAATGTAATAAATCATAGTATCAAGTATTGAATTTAACGTATGAAGAATATCAAAACCAATCCCATCAGTTTCATTAGAATTTACAGAAGCAGTTTTAGAAATTATAACCAAACCAAATGTGAAAGCAAGCATCAGGAAGCTGAAAGAACCGATGACATATTTTACAACACGGTCGCTTTTTCTTTCTTCCAACAGCGCTTTATTTTCGGCTGTAATGCGTTTCATCAGGTGAGATGTAAAATCTCCCGGCGCCTCACTCAGCCTGCTCTTGCGCAGCTTGGCTTCGAGTATCTCATCAATGTATTTTTTATTATCTCTCATTTTAAGCTCTTTTAAACTTTATAAACTTTTTATTTTACGCTAATTCTAAAATTTCTGTTTCTGAATACCTGCTCATCAAAGCTTCCTTCAGCTTATCTTTTGCCCTGAATATCCTGTTCTTTACTGTCCCTAAAGGAAGTTTTAGGGTTTCGGCTATTTCCTCATGTGAAAGATCATTTATGAAGAACAGTGTTAATATGGTTGAATATTTCTCGGGAATTTCTTCTAAGTACCTGTTCACAACATCCTGAGTTTCGTTTTCCATTGTTTTCTTATCGGTTTCATATATTCCGCTCATGTGATACTTGTCTCTGTCGATCTTCATTTCAAAAGCTGCTATATCAGTAACTTCACCTTCATCATTTTTCCGGGTATCATCAATATTTATCAGGTTATATGTTTTAGCTTTGTGTTTCTTGTAGAAATCAATTGCCGTATTGTAAACTATCCTGTAAAAATAAGTAGAAAACTTCGCTCTTTCTTCAAACTGTTTATCCACAATTGCCCGGAATGTTTTGATGAATGCTTCCTGCAGTGCGTCTTCGGCATCCTCAGAGTTCTTCAGTATCCGCATTGCCAGTGTCATAGCTTTATCCTTATACCTGTTAACTATTTCCTCGAACTCATCAATATTACCCAACTGGATTTTCTTGATTATATTCAGTTCCAGATCATTCATACATGATTCTACCTGCTCTTTTGACACTGGTTTTCTATTTTCACTAAATATAAACAAAAATGTTTTAACTTATTATTTATTAACCGTTAGCTACTTATTTACAGAGTCAGATTTTACTGGAGCTTTAGGCTGTTCTTCATTATCTTTGCCGATTTCTTCTTTCAAATCATCAGGCGGAGTGATCTTAACAGGCTCGTCTTCGTCATCAAAATCTATCTTAAACTCAAAAGAATCATCCTTTTTTGGTAAAAATTTATTTGCTTCAAAAGATATACTGCCATTTGTACTTTCAACCCTTATCAGGTTTCCGCCTTTGCCCAATGTACCGTTAAGGTTCCTTTTATCGGTATTTATATAATTAAAAGTAATATCTTTAAATTTAACTTTACCGTGAATAGTTGAAGCGTTTACATCAGCATCAATACCCTTTAAACCCCCTACTTTAACATCACCGTTAACTATGCTGATGTTAATTCCAGCAAGCAATGTATCAACATTACAGACTATTGTTCCGTTTACACCTTCAAGATCAAGCTTACCGGTACAGTTATAGATATTTATCTTGCCATTCACTGTCTCAGACCTTACATCACCTTTGATTCGGGTAATTGTTATAGTACCGTTCACATTTTCAGCAAATACCTTCATGTTAGCCGGTATCTTTATATCATAATTCACTTTTTCGTTTTTGCCTGATCTGAATAATCCGGAATTTGAATGAGTTATATCGGTTTCAATTTTGATCTCACTGCCTGATGAGTCTATATTTATCTTAACATTATCAATCGGTTTATTCTGATCATCAGCTTTTACTTCTGTAATTATTTCTGTGTCAATCTTAATAATTCCGTTTGTATCATTTGAGTTGGAAATATTTATCCTGCCATTGGAATTTTCGATATAGATTGATGTTTTATTACTGCCATTAAGCGTATATTTAACATTTTCTTTTTTCTCTACTCTTTTCTTCAGCAGGCTGCAACCTGAAAAGCTGATGAGTACCAGCGCTATGACTGCAGCTATTATTATTTTATGCGCTGTGCCCGCCTTTGGCGTGGGAGCATCTTTATGATTATTTTTCATATTCCTAAAAATTAAAGTGATTTGAATTTTTTTCTCTGTATTTCCAAATTTAATGTTTTGGTGCAGAGTTCTGCTGAATTTGCGCATCCTTTTTAAGCTTCGAGCTTGCTACAAAGTAATAGATGATAAACCCAAGTCCACCGAATAATAACACCATCACTCCTGTAAGCTCATCCTTAAAACCTGCTTCCTCAAGAAGTATCCCCAGGAACAGACCGATACCTATCATTGAAAGTAATATTCCCCATTTCAATGTATTAAGAGGATTTTTGGGCTTTCTGTCTATTTCTTTAAAGTAATCCCTTGCTTCCTGTGGTGAAAACCCCATATCCATAAGCTTTGTTCTTTCTTTATGTTTTATGTAAATTGACCAGAAAATAAGCGCTCCGGGTATCCCGAAAACGAATATCATTGCTATTCCCGGCATAAAAACTTCTGCAAAGTTATTCATTGTAATTCTCCTTCTTAAATGCCATTCCCGTTTTACGGGAAAAATGGCGATTATATATTATTTTTTACGTTTTTCGTCATTGATATATCTGTTAATTATGACTTAAAAAGGGTAAAGAAGGTTGCAATTTTTAAAGAAATTTATGCGTTTATAAATTTCCGCGTTTATAGTTTCCCAAACTGGAGTTTGGGAAACAGAATAACCCAAAATGTTGCTAACAAATGAGTTTCCTAAATATTAGTTTTGATAAGTCACTCAAGTTGACCTCTTATAACTCGAAACGCTGTTTCGAGCATAAATTACTCTAATCTGGATGTTCCATTTACAAACTTTAAATCATTATTAAACAATGACATAAAGAACTCAAACT
>JAYTUN010000073.1:0-2142 GCA_043744495.1 Ignavibacteria bacterium | reverse complement strand
AGGATTTCTCAGCTTTCATAACATGAATGTGGATTGGTTCACTCCCCTCATTGGCAAAAAAGAAAAATCTCCATCCATTTTTAAATAATACTGTTGGCATTCAAATATAATAAATTATTAAGATACTATTTACTCATCAAATAAAGACCAAACCAATTATTCCCGTCATTCCACTTATTAGTTAGCCTTAATCCTGATTTTTCAATCATTTCCATTATCATTTCATCAGTAAATTTGTATGAATTTTCAGTATGGATGGTTTCACCCTTTTTAAAATTAATAACTCCTGAGCCGTTTAAGTTTATTGACTGATCAATTTTTGATACTAAATGCATTTCAATCCTGCTTTCAGTTGGATTGAAAAATGCATGGTGCTCAAAATTATTGATGTTTATATCAGCACTAAATTCTAAATTTATTCTTTTTAACAGGTTCAGATTAAATTCAGCGGTAACTCCCCCACTATCATTATATGCAGAATTTAGAATATTTACATCCTTCACGAGATCAAACCCAATTAACAGGCTGTCTCCTGAATTCATACACGAAGATATTACTTTAAGGAATTCTTCAGCATGGGGCAGATCGAAATTCCCTATGCTTGAGCCGAGGAAAACAATTATTTTGGGCTGCGGAAAATTTTCGGATATTATGTGCAGCGATTCTTCATATTCGCCAATTATGCCTTTAACATTCAAGCCTTCAAAGTCATTAAGCAAAGCGTTACCACTTTCTACCAGTATCTCTGAAACATCAACGGGCACATACGTAACACTTCCCTGCTGCCGGATAAATGAATTTAAAATGTAGCGGGTTTTAACTGAGCTTCCGCTGCCAAGCTCTACAATTAATTTTTTATTGTCATTAGCGGCAGATATTTTATCTGAATGTTCTTTTAGAATAGCAGATTCTGTGCGGGTTACATAATATTCCGGGGTCAGGCATATTTTTTCAAAAAGATCTGAGCCATTTGCATCATAGAAATATTTAGGTGAAAGTCTCTTAGGAATAGAACTTAGACCTATAATTACATCCTGTGTAAAGGAATTTTTGCTTTTCCCGTTTTGGACATAAAATAAAGAAAACCGGTCATTTATAATTTTCTCTGTAAAATCAGTATCTATCTTAAACATTTCCATAACATAGAAAAATTAAACGGGATATTAATTTGTGATTTTCTGCAATATAATAAATTTAAGTTAAATTAAATTTATTGATTGCTGCTAAATTTGATAATTATGTTAGATAACTGGTCATTTAAAGATTCTATTTGTTATAAAAAACAGATATTAGTAACGCAACCTAAAGGTTGCGGCTACAAAAATTAATGTGTAAGCGCTTTACACCCTAAACCATAACTAATTACATTGTCTGACCTTCGAATACCTTAATATCTGAGCCTTGGGCGAATGTTATATTATACGGTTCTTTACCGTTCAGTAATTCCCATTTTTCGCCATAAACAGTGCTAAAATCAAAGTTATGCTGAAACTTCCTAATAGGATAAATATTCCAGAATGGATGCTCTACTTTATATATTAATGGCTTTCCATCCCTCGAAGTTCCGAAACCCCATTCATGCTCTTTAAAGAAATGTTCGGCTGAATCTATCGGAGGCAGGTATGGCTTATTATCTGCTTCAAGATTTATTTCGTAATTTCTGCCTGATATGTTTAAAGTATGATTCAAAAAAATTGCGCCGTTCTTTTTAACTGAACTTATCATTTTTATAGATTTGTAATTTTCGTTATAAAGTGTATTAGCTATTAAAGGGATAACCGCTTTCGGTACAAACTCCCCTATAAATACAACTCCCCTTTTATCTTTGTTCTTAACATAGATCCTTAAATTTATTTCGGGAAAGTTAACATGGAAGGGTATTTTTATTCCTTTAACTTTAGTATCAAGGAAATCAAATGCGACAAGGCTTACAAATGCGCGGTCATTAATTGTATCTGGTTCTAACCCTGCGGGAATATGAGGAAGCAGCATTTCAGGATCAACATCATAAGTAATAAGCACAAGGTCATGCCACTTAGCGGTTAGGAATACTTTAGGTTCTTTCATAAATAATACGATTCTAAATTAACAATACGATTCTAAATTAATATCTGATGCTACATAACTCTCATTCTAACCTCA
>JAYTUN010000072.1:0-8252 GCA_043744495.1 Ignavibacteria bacterium | reverse complement strand
GAAGCATGGCTGTTTGGCTTGCTACAGATAAACAGTTTGAAAAAGCATTAACTTTGTTCCCAGAAGCTGAAAAACTATCCCAGTTAAGATAATAACCGAAGTTTTTCAGATAGTTCTAAATTGTGTTTTATGCTTTCAATTAATAAAAATTTCGTTTTAATTTCAGTCTTGCTGCTTTTAATAAGCAGCAGGACTTTTTCACAATCAGAAGTTTTTTACGATGGGGAAGAATTATATTATGAAGTAAATTATTCATTCATAAATATCGGGTGGGCTAAGTTTAACACAGAAAAGATTGCCGGGAAAAAGGATTATTATATATGCAGGGCTAAGCTTAAATCAAATAATTCATTACCATATATTGATGTTGATTACGATTTCATAAGTGAGCTTGAAGTTAAAGATAATAAAGTGATACCTCATAAATTTACTGCGTATCAATACAAAGATGGAAAGAAAAGCATAGAAACGTGTGATTTCAATTATGATTCATCAATTGTACGTATAAAAAAAATTGGGTACGATAATAATATTGAAACAGAGAAGAAACTTTTAACATATACATTGTTCCAGGATGGGCTTTCGATATTTTATTTTGCCAGAGCTAATACAACTAAAAATCAAACTGAATATGTACCCGTTTTAATGCATAGAGATACTTCTTTGATAAAGATAGTTTTTTCATCTAATAAAACCAGTGTTGAAATTAGCGAAGTTGATTACGAAATATCATCCGTTTACCTTGAAGGCTTTTCATACTTTACTGCAGTGTTTGGTTTAACGGGAAATTTCTCAGGTTGGTTTTCCAAAGATGAGGCAAGAATTCCGCTAAAAGCTAAATTGCAGGTCGAAATTGGCAGTATTACCTTAGAGCTTAAATCCTGGAAACACGGCTCATGGCAGCCGCCTAAATATTGATAATTGTTAATTACACATTGTTAATTGAATAATGATACTTCCATATCAAAATAAATATCCTAAGATACATCAGTCAGTACTTGTTGCCGATGGTGCGCATGTTATTGGTGATGTTGAAATTGGAGCTGATTCAAGTATTTGGTTCAATACAGTAGTCAGGGGAGATGTAAATTATATCAGGATAGGTGAGAGAACTAATATTCAGGATCTGACTATGGTTCATGTTACTTATAAAAAATATCCGACATTTATAGGTAATGATATTTCAATAGGGCACAGCGCCGTAATTCACGGCTGCAAAATCGATGATTTTGCGCTGATAGGCATAGGAGCAAAATTGCTTGATAATTGTCACATCAACTCATATTCGCTTGTGGCAGCCGGTTCTGTGGTTAAAGAGGGTTTTGAAGTCCCAACTGGGACACTTGTTGCAGGAGTTCCTGCAAAAATAATGCGGGATCTTAGACCTGAGGAAATAGAGAAAATCAAGCAAAATGCTAAAAATTACCTGTTTTACTGCGAGCAATATAAAGAATTTAATAAAGGGTTCGGTTTTCAAGAAATTTTGCCACTTGACAAATAATAAATTTCTGTATATTTTTAAGTGTTTTAAAATAAGAAGTTTTGAGAAAATGCTAATGTTTCACTTTAATTTTACTTAATTTAAGTCAGGTTTTGATTGCAAATATCACCGAAAAAAGATAAATTACACACAAAAACAGCGATATTGATAAATAATTTACACCCGTCTTATAAACTTCCAATTACACATAAAAATGTCAGGAAATTAATATCTAAAGTAATATTTGGAGAAGATTGCAAAATAAATGAAATTATAATAAATTTTGTTGAGAATAAGACGATAAAAAAGATAAATAATGTTTATTTAAATCACAACTATTATACAGATATCATTACTTTTCCTTACAATGATAAAAGCGATCAAATAGAAGGGGAAATATTTATTTCTCTTGATACGGTAAAAAAAAACGCCAAAACTTATGGTTCCGGTTACAAAATGGAACTCGAGCGTGTTTTAATACATGGATGCCTGCATTTGACAGGTTATCTTGATGCTACAAATAAGCAAAAGGAACTAATTAGAAGAAAAGAAAATTTCTACCTTAGTAAATAATGAACAGAAGAAAGTTAACCGGGGGATGAGTTTACCGGGAAAATTAACAAGGGAACGAAAAACTAAATGCTATACGAAAAAATAATAGAAATAATAGTTTACTTATTGGGTGAACTTAAAAACAATAAACAGCTTGCCGAAGTTGATATGGATAACCTGGCAAAACTTGGTTACACACAAAATGAAATTAATACTGCATTCAGCTGGGTGTATTCAAAAATATTTGCCGGTGAAAAAATATTTTTAGATCCTAATGCGGATACCCGCTCCCAGAGATTTTTGCATGATGCTGAACAGAATGTTGTTTCATCCGAAGCGTATGGTTACCTTGTCCAGCTTAAAGAGCTTGGGCTTATAAACAATATGGATATTGATCTTATAATTGATAAAATAATGGTATCAAGCTACAATTATGTTTCAAAAGAAGATATGAAGTTAATAATAGCTACATACCTACTTGATTTAGATGAAATGAACGATACAAACAGCCGCGTGATGATCAATTTAAATGACACCATTCACTAATAAAAAAGAATAGAACAGGCAAAATAAGAATAAATGGCAAAATCACTTGTAATAGTTGAGTCTCCTTCAAAAGCAAAGACTATTAATAAATATCTTGGCAAGAACTATAAAGTAATTGCATCGGTTGGACATATAAAAAACCTTCCAAAAAGCAAAATAAGTGTTGACTTTGAAAATGGGTATAAGCTTACTTATGAAACCATCCCTGGAAAAGAAAAAGTAATTAAAGAGCTTAAAGAACATTCTATTGGCGCTGATAAAATATTCATAGCAACTGACCCTGACCGTGAAGGTGAAGCAATAGCGTTTGATATTGCAGGGGAAGTTAAGGATAAGAATTCCAATATATACAGGGTACTGTTTAACGAAATTACTAAAAAAGGTGTAGAAGAAGGAATTAACAATCCATTGCAGATTGATGAGAACCTTGTAAGCTCTCAACAGGCACGCAGGGCACTGGATAGGATAGTAGGATATAAGGTTAGCCCGTTCTTATGGAAAGTTATTTATTACGGACTTTCAGCCGGAAGGGTTCAGTCAGTTGCCCTAAGATTAATTTGTGAACGCGAAGAAGAAATAAGGCAATTTATACCTTCTGAATACTGGAGTGTTCTTGCAAATTTCAGGGACAGAGATAAAAATAAAGTTTTTGAATCAAAGCTGATCTCAAAAAATGATACTTCATTCAAGTTCAATGGCGATGACCCTAAAATTAGAGATGAAAATGAAGCTGCTGAAATAGTAAAAGATCTGAATACAAAGCTGTTCAAGGTATCGGATATAATTAAAAAGGAAGTAAAACGTAATCCTTACCCGCCATTTACAACTTCATCAATGCAGCAGGATGCCTCAGTAAGGCTTCGCTTTGCGCCTAAGAAGGCAATGATGCTGGCGCAAAAGCTGTATGAAGGTATTGATATTGGAGAGGAAGGATTAACAGGTCTTATAACATACATGAGAACTGATTCAACCCGTTTAAGTACTGATGCAGTTAGCGAAGCAAGGGGATATATCAAGAAAACATTTGGTAAGGAATATCTTCCTACTGCGCCAAAGGTATATTCAAAGAAAAAAGAGAATACACAGGATGCTCATGAGGCAATAAGACCAACATCAGTTTGGCTCACGCCTGAGAGTATAAAGGATGACTTAACACCTGACCTATATAAGTTGTATGAGCTTATATGGAGGAGATTTGTAGCCTGCCAGATGCAGAATTCAGTAAGCGACCAGATCACACTGCTTATTGATTCATTCACAGAGTCAGAGAACGGCAAAAAATATAATGCATACCAGTTCAGAACAACTGATTCAACAATAAAGTTTAAGGGATTTCTTGCTTTATATGATGATGTATTTGAAGATGAAAAAGAAGATACTGAAGATGAATTTACAATTCCCGTAGAGATAGAAATAGGTGACTTGCTTGACCTGAAAGAAATTTTCAAAAAGCAGCATTTCACAAATCCTCCCCCAAGATACACAGAAAGCAGTCTTATAAAGCAGCTTGATAATCTTGGTATAGGCAGACCTTCAACTTATGCAATGATAGTATCTACTATTATTAACAGAACATATTCTGACCTAAAGGAAAGAAAACTTTACGCAACCGAGCTTGGTGAAACTGTAAATAAGCTTCTTGCAGAGCATTTTGCAGATGTTATTAACGCAAAGTTCACTGCGCTGATGGAGGAAGAGCTTGATAAAATTGCTGAAGGTGAGTTGACTTATAAAAAAGTTCTAAATGATTTTTACCTACCATTTAATCTTGATCTGGAATACCTGAATAAGAAAACAAAGGAAATAAAAGAATCATTAATTGAACAAACAGATATAGTTTGTGATAAATGCGGCGGAAAAATGCTTATTAAATGGGGAAGGAACGGGAGATTCCTTTCATGCGGCAGCTATCCAAAATGTAAAAATGCACAGCCGTTGCCCGGTGAACAGCAGGAATACAATGAACTTGCTGAAGGTAAATTTTGCAGTCTATGCAGCGCACCAATGGTTGTTAAGTCAAGCAAGTATGGTAAATTCCTTGGCTGCTCAAATTACCCCGATTGCAGGAACATTCAACCAATAACACTTGGCATTAAATGTCCAAAATGCCATGAAGGCGAAATACTTTCGCGAAAAGCATTAAAATCAAAAAAAACTTTTTACGGCTGCACAAAGTATCCTGATTGCGATTTTATTTCAAACAGCAAACCCAGCGAAACCAAATGTGAAATGTGCGGGAGCAGTTATATGCTTGAGAAATACTCAAAGAAAAAAGGCGGGTTTATAGAATGCCCAAGCTGTAAACACAAAGTTGAAATTGAATCCAAAGATACAGTTGAAACTAATTGAGGTTCAGTTAAATAATAATTGCAATAAATGAAAAGAAGAAATTTTATAAGATGCTGCTCTATGGCTGTGCCTGGAGCAGTTTTTGGTAATACAATAGGGAGTAGTACGGTGTTGAATTCCACAAAAGATATTTCTGTGCCCAGGCATAGAGCATTTGATGATGATTTTATTAAAAAGATGGCAGATACGGCTATTTTTACTGCTAAAAATAACGGGGCAACTTATTCTGATTTCAGGCTGAGTAATTTCCGCTCGCAGAACGTATCAACAAGCGAACAGGTTATTCAATCAATTAGAGATAACGAAAATTTCGGGTTTGCGGTAAGAGTTATAATTGATGGTACATGGGGTTTTGCAGCCAGCAGTACTTTCAGTGAAGATGAAGTTGTGAGGATAACTAAAATTGCCTGCGAAATAGCGAACGCGAATAAAAGTATCCAGCTTAATAAAGTTGAGCTTGCTAAAACACCTGTTTACAATGAGACATGGAAAACCCCAATAAAGAAAAATGCTTTTGAAGTTTCAATAGAAGATAAGGTGAATTTCCTTTTTAACATAAATGAAAAAGCCAAAAATCTTGGTGCTGATTACTGCAGCTCATTTATCTGGGCGGTGAATGAATGGAAGTATTTCGCTTCATCAGAAGGTTCTTATATAAAACAGGATCTGCATAGATTATGGTCAGCTTTTGATATTACTATTGTTGATAAGGAAACCGGCAATTTTGAATCACGTGATTCCTTTACCGCACCAATAGGCAAAGGTTACGAGTATGTTGAAGAATATGACTACATGAAAGATATTGAAGAAGCGGTTGAACATACCAAGATGAAACAAAAAGCGAAGTCGGTTGAACCTGCAAAAAGAGATATTATACTGGACTCGAACCACTTATGGCTTACTATACATGAATCTTGCGGCCACCCAACAGAGCTTGACAGGGCATTGGGATATGAGGCAAATTATGCAGGCACAAGCTTTATGACACCTGATAAGCTGAATGAATTGCAGTATGGCAGTAATATAATAAACATTAAAGGTGACAGGACTCAAAAAGACGGTCTTGCTACACGAGCATTTGATGATGATGGAGTTAAAACAACCGAATGGGATATTATTAAGAACGGTAAATTTGTTGGTTACCAGACAACCAGGGAAATGGCAAGATTTATTGGAGCAAAAACATCTAACGGCTGTGCTTACGCTGATAGCTGGGATCACTTCCCGATACAAAGAATGCCGAATGTTTCGCTTCAGCCGGGTGATAAAAAGCTTTCATTAAATGATCTTATTGCGGATACTGAAGATGCTATTTTTATAAAAGGAAGCGGAAGCTGGTCAATTGATATGCAGAGATATAATTTTCAGTTCACGGGACAGGAATTTTGGGAAATCAAGAATGGAAAAATTATAGGGATGTTAAAGGATGTTGCCTACCAGGGAAATACTGTTGATCTGTGGAACAGTTGTGATGCGGTATGTGATTCCAGTGAATATAAGATTAACGGTTCGTTTTTCTGCGGAAAAGGGGAGCCCGGACAGGTTTCACCTGTCAGCCACGGCTCATCACCGGCAAGATTCAGGAAAATGAAAATATTGAATACATCTAAGGAGGCAGGTAAGTGATACTAAATGAAAACGAAGCTAAAAACCTTCTAACAAAGGTACTATATAATTCAAAAGCTGACTCAGCAGTTGCCTCACTAAGAGGAAATAATACATATAATATCAGGTTTGCACGAAACTCTATTTCAACAAACGGATTTTCAGATGGTCTTTCTATTACCATTACAAGTAATATCGGAAAAAAATCAGGTTCAGTTTCAACTAATAAATTTGATGAAGCATCTTTAAAGGAAGCTGTATTAAAATCAGAGGATATAGCCAAGCTATCTCCTGAGAATAAAGAATTTATGCAGCCGCTCGGAGTGCAGAATTATTTGCAGGCTGTTAATTATTCGGGCGATACTGAAACTCTACAGGGCATTAACAGGTCTGAAAAAGTATCTTACGTAATAAATCAATCAATTAGTAATGATGTAACTGCTGCAGGATATCTGGAAGATGGAGTTTCATTTGCAGCGATAAAATCAACCAATGGACTCTTTGCCTATAATAAAGAATCTATGGCTAAGCTTTCTTCAACAATTAGAACAAATGAAGGAACTGGTTCAGGCAGGTTTGAAAAAATATTTGTTGATGTTAATAAAATAAAGAGTAAAGAATTAACTGACTGGGCAATAAACCGCTCTAAATTATCTGTTCACCCTGTAGAAATTAAACCCGGAAGATATACCGTTATACTTGAACATACTGCAGCAGCAGATATGCTTTCACTTTGCCTGAACTTTATGGCATCAAGAGGAGCAGATGAGGGCAGAAGCTTTTTTTCAAAAAAAGGCGGCAGTACACTTATTGGTGAACAGATAGCTGATGCAAAAGTTAATATTTATTCTGATCCAACCGATACGAATGCTCCTTCTATTCCATTTACAAGAGATGGTGAGCCAAGAATCAGGGTAGTGTGGTTTGAAAATGGTGTGTTAAACAATTTACACAGAAACCGCTTTTGGGCTGAAAAGACATCTCAGCCTTCGGTGCCTTATCCATCAAATATTATTATGCAGGGCGGTACAAAATCGGTTGACCAACTTATTGCTGAGAGTGAAAATGCAGTTCTTGTAACTCGTTTTTGGTATATAAGGACAGTTGACCCCAGGACAATGTTGCTAACAGGCCTCACAAGGGATGGTGTATTTGAAGTGAAGAACGGTAAAATTACAAGACCTGTTAAAAATTTCAGGTTTAACGAAAGTCCGATTAATATTTTAAAGAATGTAATTGAGCTTGGATTGCCTGAGAAGGCTGTTGGAAGTGAAACAGATGACTTTCCAATTTATGTACCTGCATTGAAAATTGCTAATTTCAATTTTTCCAGCTTATCAGATGCAATATAAAGCCAGTGCGCTATAATGAACTTAATCCATGCAATAGATAAGTTTTCTGCATACCTTATAAACGAAAAAAATTATTCAAAACATACTCTTATGAATTACGTAAAAGACCTTAACGATCTTTACAGCTTTCTTGCTAAAACCGTTGAGGAATCAAATCCTAAAATAGAACTGAGATACATTGATGAAGCATCTTTAAAAGGCTTCATAGCCGGATTTGTTTTAAATAAAGAGCTTAAATATTCCAAACGCACAATTTCACGTAAAATATCTACCCTTAAATCATTCTATAAATTCCTAAACCGCAAAAAGCTATTTGAAGAAAATCCATCCCGCAAACTTGTTTTTCCAAAATTAGGTAAAAACCTGCC
>JAYTUN010000071.1:0-8280 GCA_043744495.1 Ignavibacteria bacterium | reverse complement strand
TTCATACTTATAATCATACTGGCTTTTTACACTATCAATTTTCCTTTGAATAATAGCAGGGTAACTATTTAATGCAGGGAAGTCTCTTCTTTGTAGCAGATTCACTTCAAAACTTAAGTCATAGCCAAACTTACCTTTCACAAACCCCTGTGCAATTCCGAACATAATGTCAACTTTGCCTGTACCAAGCTCTTTTGAAGAGCTTGCCGTTGGCAGTTTAATTAATCCCTGTGCACCATGAATGAAATATTCTGATTCGAGGAATGCATATTTAGCCCCTAAATATGCATCCCCCACTCCAGATATTTTACTGCCATAGAAATTATATGATTCAGTATATGGTGATATTCCGGCTGAAAGCTCGAGGTTGTTAGTTAATCCATAGCTTACTGATACAGGTATATCAATAGTTTGGTCTCCGTATGATATTCCGGCTGAAAGGGAAGTTTTCCCTTTTTCTGTCGTAAAAGCATCTACACCGTAACCTGGTCTGTTAGCGCTTAATAAATATGAATATGCAGTTTGCCCGTACAATGATATGATGTTATTAATTCCTATTCTCTTTGCATATACATTACCGGTTAACACAATAGCTAAAACAAGTATTAACGGAACTTTACGGTATTTCATCTTTATATAATATATTTATATTAAAAATATTTATAATAAAAAACGGAAATAATAATTATGCCCGTTTTTAAAGTTACGGAATAATTACTATTTGCTTACTATTTCCACCTCACCTGTAGCTACCACGGTTCCGTCTTTTTTAAGGCAGCTTACTTTAAATTTGCCGGGTTCTTTGAATGCAACATCATCAAAGTGGATATAATCCCAGCTGGATTGCACGGTAAACGGGACTGTATCAATAACTTTACCAGAAGCAACATCTGTTACATTGACATCAACAGATGTAACACCAATTGGCTTTGAAAGCTTCAACATTACTGTTATTGTTCCGGTAGTGAATTTTGAACTTTCACCAACTTCTTTAGTGGTGTATTTTTCGCAGAAGTAAAGCCTGTCGCCTCCTGTTAATTCCTGTAGCTTTGAGCAGGATACCACTACTAAAAATAAGACAACAATTGAAGCGAAAAGTTTAACCTTATTCATTTTATCTCCTTGATTATGTTTTCCCCTTTATCGGAATTTATACTGTAAAAATACTGAAATATCTATACATATAAAACATTTATTTGGTTCAACATTTATTTATCACGGCTATCGAAATATTTTAAACCGTCAATATCGCCCCAAAGTCCCTTTTTCTTTTCTCTGGCATACTTTTCGGCCTGGATGAACTCGGTTTGCTTTGAAACATTGAATTTCCGGTAGGCATTAGCATAACCTTCTTCAACTATCTTAAGATTTACGAATGTACCGTCTTCAAGATATACGTACCTAAGCAATCTGCCATATTTATCCTTATCATCACTTTTACTATCAGGAATTAGTACTACTTTTTTGCCACCAATAAGTCTTGTAGTAAAATCCGATGATAAAGTTCCAAGTTTTCTGATTGTTTCTTTATCTTTCCCGGTTCGCTCTGCATCCCTTTCAAGTTTCTCTGAATCCCACTTTTCAGGTGTATCAATACCCAGCATTCTAACCTTCTCGGTTTTACCTTCTATTTCAACCTCAAAAGTATCACCGTCACTAATTTTCTTTACAAGGTAAGTTTTTTTATCTTTTGAATCCTTCTGATCTAATTTTGGAAGAATATACTTCCAGCCGAAATATCCTATTAACAGTAATACTACAATTGTAGTTACTGATTTAAAGGTAAACTTAATTAATGATTTCAATTATACGGTCTTTAATTTCAGGTTTTTCTTTAGTTATTTTTATTCCTTTTAACAGCATTTTTCTTGAAGTTTCCACCTGCTGTAAAGTTTCGCCATAAATCTTACAAATAATATCACCTGCTTTTACTTCATAGCTAATTTTTTTATGTAATATTATTGCAGATGAATAATCAATCTTATCATTAACAGTTTTTCTGCCGCAGCCCAGATTTACCGCAGCCAGTCCGAAGGTTAATGCATCAAGCACTCTTACATATCCGGTTTCTTCTGAAATGATATTATCTTCAAACTTAGCTTTTGGATAATTCTCAGGTGAGGTTATAACCGAAACATCACCACCCTGCATTTCAACTAATGCTATGAATTTTCTGAAACACTCTCCGCTTGCGAGCTTTTTTTCAGATAACTTAATTCCCTCTTCAATAGAACTGCAAATACCAGCAAGCTGCAGCATTGCCCCTGCCAGGTATAATGTAATATCTACCAGGTCATTTGATTGCAGTGATTTTTTCAATTTCGGATTCATAATCTCGATGCATTCCTTAATTTCAACCCAGTTGCCTATTGCATATCCAATCGGCGAGCTCATATCGGTTAAAATTGCAATAGCCTTTTGCCCGAAGTCCCTGGATATTTTAAGTAATTTTGATGCGAGTTCTTTTGATTTTTCATAAGTAGGCAAAGTTGAACCGTTACCAACTTTTACATCATATACAATTCCTTCTGAACCTTCAGCGATCTTTTTACTTGTTATACTTGCAGTTATAAGTCCAACGTTTTCAACTGTCCCTGTAACATCACGCAATGCATATATTTTTTTATCAGCTGGCGTTAAGGTATCCGTCTGCCCTATCATAGAAACATTAAGTTTTTCCAGGTTTGAAATAAATTCCGGTATGCTTAAATGAACATTAAATCCGGGTATTGATTCCAGCTTATCCAGTGTGCCGCCTGTATGACCCAATCCCCTGCCTGACATCATTGGTACAACTACATCAAAACATGCTACAAGCGGAGCAAGGATAATTGAAGTTTTATCGCCAACACCGCCGGTTGAATGTTTATCAACCTTAGGTTTTTTGATGTGCGAGAGGTTCACTCTTTCGCCTGAATTTATGAATGCCTTAACAAACCCAAGGGTTTCATCATCATTTAATCCCCTGAAATATATAGCCATTAACAGGGCAGATTTTTGGTAATCGGGAATTTTCCCATTAACATAATGCGAAATGAAATAATTTATTTCATCTTCCGATAAAACATCCCCATCTCGTTTCTTTTTAATGATCTCTACAGGATTCATACTGCAAATATATGTAATAGTTAGTAAATAGATTATCTAAATTTTAATCATTTTCAAATAATATCGGATAATCAGTTAGCAGATAATACTACTATATTTCAAACTTATATATTGATAAAAACTTTCCTGTGTAGTATATTGTAGTAATAAAACCTATATTTATCAAACTTAACAATCCTGGATTAAAGGAAAGCTAACCAGGGTTTGATTTTTGTATTATATTAAAATTTTTAATAAAACAAATATATATATAATGAAACAATTAATAATTATTTTCTTAAGTGTTTTAACACTTGTATTTTCAACGTATTCATCTAACCAATACTGGAACGATGTTTCAGGCAGTCAATTGAATATGCCGGGCGAAAGAAGGTTAAATCCCACAATATTCAAAACATTTGAATTGAGCTATATGCCATTCAAACTATTTCTTCAAACAGCGCCGCATGAAAGGAATGTATCATTAAGGAGTTCAAGTTTCATAGTAAGCATTCCAATGCCAAACGGCTTGCTGGAAAGATTCCGCATAGTTGAATATTCAATGATGGAAGAAGGTCTATCAGCTAATTATCCCGAAATTAGAACATTTTACGGAGAAGGTATTGATAATCCGCACGCATCTGTAAGAATGGACCTTACATATAAAGGATTCCATGCTATGATATTTACAGGAACAGAAAACGGAACCGTTTTTATTGATCCTGCAACCACTGAAACAACACAATATTATACTGTTTACTACAAGAATGATTACCCAAGACCTGAAAATGGATTTGAATGCGGTTTTAAAAATAATGAAAACTTCACTAAAGAGCTTAATTACAGTTTTGATATGCAGGGCGAACAGTTAAGGACTTACAGGCTGGCTTTAGCTTGTACCGGAGAATATGGACAATTTCACGGTGGAACTGTTCCGCTTGTTCTTGCCGAGATGACTACAGCAATGAACAGAATAAACGGAGTATATGAAAAAGATGTAGCAGCAAGAATGGTATTGATTGCAAACAACAATTTACTTGTATATTTGAATGGTGCAACCGATCCTTATACAAATAATAACGGCGGCTTAATGCTAACACAGAATATTAGCAATATCAACGCTGTTATTGGGTTCGCAAACTACGATGTTGGTCATGTATTTAGTACTGGCGGTGGAGGTGTTGCCTATCTGGCTGTTATTTGCGGTACAAATAAAGCAGGTGGTGTAACAGGCTTACCCAGCCCTATTGGCGACCCCTTCTATATTGATTATGTTGCACATGAAATGGGACACCAATTTGGCGGCAACCATACATTTAACAGTGTTTCAAGTGCCTGCGGTGGCGGTAACAGGGTAGCTTCAGCAGCTTTTGAACCGGGAAGCGCTTCAACAATTATGGGTTATGCGGGAATTTGCGGCGCTGATAACCTTCAGAGCAATTCTGATGCGTATTTTCATGTACACAGTATATTTGAAATTCGTGCTCATATAACAGGCGGAGGAGGAAATAGCTGCCCTGTTACAACAAATACGGGTAATGGCGATCCGGTTATAACAATGCCTCCTATTGGCGGTTTTACGATTCCAAAATCAACTCCGTTCTATTTAACAGGCAGCGCAACAGACCCAAATAACGACCCTCTATTTTATTGTTGGGAGCAGTATAATTTAGGACCTGCCGGAACATGGAACAATCCAACAGGAAATGCACCTATTTTTAGGTCATTTACAGGAGTTTCTTCTGGTACAAGAATTTTTCCTAAACTTTCAAGTTTGCTTAACAATACTGTTGTAATTGGCGAAATACTACCCTCTTATGCAAGATTACTTACATTCAGACTAACTGTAAGAGATAATAAACCGGGCGGCGGAGGTTTAGCTTATGATGGTGTAACATTTTTTGTAGATGGAACTGCCGGACCATTTTTGGTAACTTATCCAAATACTAATGTTTCTATTGGCGGCGTGCAAACAGTTACATGGGATGTTGCAGGAACAACAGTCTCACCTGTAAGCTGTGCAAATGTTAAGATCACACTTTCAACAGATGGCGGAAATACATGGCCAACAGTTCTTGCCGCAAGCACTGCAAATGATGGTTCAGAAGCAGTAACATTACCTAATATAAGCAATACACAGGCAAGAGTAAAAATTGAAGCTGTTGGAAACATATTCTATGATATTTCAAATACAAATTTTACTATAACAACAACTACAGGTATTCAAAATAATACTGGGACACCGATAGAATTTGGGCTATCACAGAATTTCCCCAATCCATTCAATCCGGTAACATTACTTAGCTATGCGATACCTAAGAAATCTTCTGTTACGTTAAGAGTTTATGATGTAACCGGTAAACTGGTTTCTAATTTGATAAATAACTTAACGCAGACCGAAGGATATTACAGCATTGAATTTGACGGATCAAACCTTCCAAGCGGAGTTTATTATTACCAGATAAATGCCAGCGATTATTCTGCAACAAAGAAGATGATATTGGTAAAATAGCGACATTTCAATTTCATTTTGTTCTAAACCCCGGCTCATATCCGGGGTTTTTTATGCGAAGCATCCTACGGTTAATTTTTATGGAATATTATTGCTATATTATGTGTTATGCTAAGCATAAAGGTATTTGCATTGAAATTGTTATGAATATTGGACATATTTGGTCTTATATTAAATCAGATTTTGAAAATGATAGAAAATAGCATTATTGTGAACACTAAATCAGTTGCTGATATGAAAATCGGAGAAACAGCTCTTATTACATCTGTTGGTGATGATTGCATTGATATACATTGTCATTGCTTAAGACTTATGGAGCTTGGCTTTACACCCGGACAGGAAGTATCAATTATTGCAAAATCACCTTTTAAAGACCCATTAGCAGTATCTGTTCGCGGCACAATAATAGCACTAAGAAGAGGCGAAGCCGAATGTATTAAAATTAATGATAATGGCTTTATTAACTAAGAATCGGGAAGCAATCAGGCAAAAAGACTGCCATAACAGCAATACCCTTAAAATAAATTCATCCCGAAGGGACTTAAAAGAAAATAATCTTCCTGTAATTGCATTAATTGGAATGCCTAATTCAGGCAAAACTACTTTATTCAATTCACTTACCGGCTCAAACTTCAAAACATCAAATTATCCCGGGGCAACTGTTGAGTATTCATTGGGCAGGCTGGTTGAAAAGTATAACTTTAACGCTTATGTGATGGACTCGCCAGGTATTATCAGCCTTAATCCAAGCTCACCTGATGAAATTATTACCATAGACGGACTTTTCAATCACCCTAAATTTGGTTTGCCTGATGTAGTTATAGTAAGCTGTGACGCAACCCAGCTTTCCAGACAGCTTTTCCTTGTTAAACAGGTTATAGATTCCGGCTTCAAAACCATAGTTGCATTAACTATGAACGATTTGCTGGATAAAAAGAATTTTGAAGTATCTGCTGAAAAACTTTCCGAAATACTGAAAACACCTGTAATAAAAATCAACAGTTCTAAAAGAATTGGTATATCAGAGCTTTTAAAAAAAGCTGAAGAGTTATTTAATGACCATTCAAACCTAAATTATCCAAACGTTGCCGAGTATAAATCATCCATACACAGGCCGGTTCATCCTACAGAAGAAGATGTTGCAAAGATTTATGAATTTACCGAATATACAGAACGAAAAGTAATTGAGCATAAAACCAATAAAATTGATCTTGACGAAGTAAACAAAAAGAATTTTCATAATTTATCACGCATACCTGATAAAACTTCGCTTAAACTTGATAAGATATTTCTACATCCAATTTGGGGAATAATAATTTTTATTATTTCAATGGGCATTATCTTCACATCTATATTCTGGATTGCCCAGCCAATGATGGATATTATTGATACAGGTTTCAGCAGCTTAAGTTCTTTTATATCTGATGTTCTGCCAAGAAATACATGGTACAGCGATCTTATCACAAACGGAATGATAAACGGCTTTGGTTCAGTAATGATATTCGTGCCGCAGATTGTTATTCTTTTTATATTACTCGGATTGCTAGAAGACACAGGCTATCTGGCAAGAGCTGCTATGCTGATTGATAAGCCGCTTACAAAATTCGGACTCAACGGCAGGTCATTTATCCCAATGCTTTCAGGCTATGCATGCGCAATTCCTGCAATAATGGCAGCAAGGACAATATCCAACAGGCGTGAGAGATATTTGACAATTATGATAATACCCTTAATGAGCTGTAGTGCAAGACTCCCTGTTTATGCTATGCTGCTTGCATTTGTAGTACCTCCAGATAAGCCATGGATAGGTGGAATGGGACTTGGAGCATTATATTTTTTCAGTTTGGTATCAGGAGCAGTAACGGCGGGAATTATCAGTAAATTCAAAAAGTCGGAGGAAAAGTCAACATTTATGCTTGAGCTACCCCCCTACCGCATTCCGGTATTTAAGCATATCTTTAAGAATACATATTATAAGGCATTAGTATATGTAAAACAAGCCGGACCAATGATTATTTTATTTTCTCTATTGCTTTGGACTTTAACGTATTTCCCGAATGTTAATCCTGTTATTCCTGAATCTAAATTAAAAGGTTTAACCCAAGAACAGGTAATTAAGTTTACTGAATCAGAAAGACTTAGCTCATCCTATGCTGCAACAGTTGGCAAATATGTATTTGAACCTGTTTTAAAGCCATTGGGTTGGGATTGGCGCATTGGGGTATCTTTGATATCAGCATTTGCTGCAAGAGAAATATTTGTGAGCGCAATGGCTATTACATTCAATATAACCGATAGTGAAGAAGGGGATGATAATTTCCAGAGTTCTATTTTAGCTTCTATGCGGGAGGCCCGCTCACCTGACGGGACAAAGCCACTGTTTACAACTGCATCAACAATAGCGCTGATAATTTATTTTATGTTCGCAATGCAATGTTTATCTACAGTTGTAGTAGCAAGAAAAGAAACCGGCTCGTGGAAAATTCCATTAACACAAGTTGGATTATATAGCGTAATGGCTTATGTTTTGGCATTTATTACTTATAGGGGATTGAATCTATTAGGAGTGCAATAATTCACTATTAAGGGTATCTCTAATAACTCACCAAATGAATAAAAATATTTCACGCAAAGACGCAGAGAACGCAAAGTTTCGCAATAATTCAACTTTTTTCTCTGCG
>JAYTUN010000070.1:0-8292 GCA_043744495.1 Ignavibacteria bacterium | reverse complement strand
ACAGGCATTTGTTGTTTTTAAAGAAGAAATTCAGTTCATTGAAAATGCTATGTCTTCTTCTAATGATGAATATATACGCGAACGTGTTAATGATATTGAAGATTTGAAAAACAGGGTGCTCAGAAATTTGATTAAAGGCCGCCTTGTTTCTAAAATCACCGAAAATTCGATTGTTATTGCCCGCAATCTAACCCCAGCGGATACAATTTTATTCAGTAACAGGAACCTGCTTGGTATAGCAACCGATCTAGGCGGAATTAACTCTCACGTGGCATTAATTTCGCGTTCACTCAAAATACCGGCTGTTGTTGCAATGCATGATATTTCACTTAAAATTACAGCAGAAGATAATTTAATTATTGACGGCTATAAAGGGCTGGTAATAAAGAATCCCACCGATGAAACAATAAGCCTGTACAGGCAGCAGATAGAAAAAAATTATGCTCTTGAATTAAAGCTTGAAGAGCTTGAAAAACTTCCGAGTGAAACCAAAGATGGTAAGTATATTCAGCTTTCAACAAATCTTGAATTCAATAATGAAGTAGATTATGTAGTTACTCATTTTGGTTGTGATGTTGGGTTGTACAGAACAGAACATTTATTTATGGAGCTCGGTGATTTTCCAACTGAAGATGATCAATACAAACAGTATAAATTTCTTGCCGATCACATCTATCCAAAAACAGTAACTATCAGAACATTTGATATTGGAGGAGATAAAATTCTTCCTGAATCTCAGAAAGAGGTAAATCCCTTCCTCGGCTGGCGTGGAATCAGAATATGCCTGGATAAGAAAGAAACATTTCTTGCGCAGCTTCGGGCTATTTTAAGAGCATCATCCGGAGGTAATATTAAAATTATGCTTCCAATGATATCGGGTATTGAGGAAGTTAAAAAAACATTTGAATTTATCGATGAAGCTAAATCTCAATTAAGAGAGCAGAATATCCGTTTTGATGAATATATTAAAGTCGGTGTAATGATTGAAATTCCATCCGCTGTTATTTTAGCTGATGAACTTGCGGAAATGGTGGATTTTTTTAGTATTGGAACCAATGATCTGATACAATACGCTCTTGCTGTTGATAGAGATAGCAGTCTTGTTATTGATCTATATGAAAAATTTCATCCCGCTGTGTTAAGGCTTATTAATATGACAGTAAAAAGCGCAAATAAATATGGTATTCCTGTTAGCGTTTGCGGAGAAATGGCTTCCGATCCTTATGCAAGCTTGCTTTTGATAGGTCTTGGAGTTTCGGAACTTAGTGTAGTTTCTACGTCATATCTTCAGATAAAAAAACTGATAAGACGGGTAAATTATGAAAATGCTCAGGGTATTGCTGAAAAAGTTTTATTTATGAGTAGTATCAATGAAGTAAAAAAATATATTGAAGATTGCTTTAATAAAAATATTGGCGAGCAGCTTGGAACTGCTTAATATTTTTTTTAAAAAGCTGTTATGAGTATAAATAAGTAGCAGTAAAATTCAAAAATAATTGCGTAATATTGCATTAAATTTTACAAGATAGTTGATTGTTACATAAAGATTAAAAAGTTGTATATTTACTATTGAAAAAATTAATATCTTAAAAAATAAATTAACGGAGAGTTAGTTCTGTGTGGATTGAATTACTTATTTCCGCTATAAAAATAGGACTGGTTATTAATGTGTTGCTGGTATCGGTAGCTTATGCGGTTTATGCTGAGCGAAGAGTATCTGCATTTATGCAAAACAGGTACGGACCCAACAGGGTAGGGTACCAGGGTTTGCTCCAGTCTTTTGCTGATGTTATAAAACTTGTTTTTAAGGAAGATATCGTTCCCGCAAAAGCAAACAAGATTCTGCATACCCTGGCGCCAATGATATCTATCTTTGTCGCTTTAACAACAATTGCAGTTGTGCCATTTGGCCATCAAATAGAATTATTCGGTAGAGTTATCCCGCTTCAGATAACAGATGTGAATATTGGCATACTTTACATTCTTGCTTTAACATCACTGGGTGTTTACGGAATTACTATTAGCGGGTGGGCATCCAACAGTAAATACTCGCTCTTTGGCGGTATTCGTTCAAGCGCGCAAATGATAAGTTATGAACTTTCTATGGGGCTATCAGTTGTAGGTATAGTTCTCATAACAGGCTCATTAAGTCTGCAGGATATTGTATTGCAGCAATACGGCTGGAAATGGAATTTAGTATTACAGCCTTTAGGGTTCCTTATCTTCCTGGTAGCTTCATTTGCTGAAACAAACCGCTCGCCTTTTGACCTTCCGGAAGCTGAACCAGAGCTTGTTGGAGGTTATCATACTGAGTATTCCAGTATGAAGTTCGCATTATTTTTCCTTGCCGAGTATGCCAATATGATAGTAGCATCAACAGTTATAACTACATTATATTTGGGCGGATGGCAGTTCCCGTATTTACAGACATTTGGTCTGCCGCCATTGGTGATTGCAATATTGCAGGTTTTGGTATTCTGTTCAAAGGTAGCATTCCTAGTATTTTTCTTTATATGGGTTCGCTGGTCGCTTCCAAGATTCCGTTATGACCACCTTATGAACCTCGGTTGGAAAGTGATGCTGCCATTATCAATATTAAATATTATTGTAACTGCAATTGTTCTTTTTTTGTTAAAGTAGAAAAGCGTTAAGTGTCTAATTTTAAAGTTAAAAAATCTAAATGATCAAATTTTCGTTAAAAATGAAGAAATTAATAATATTATCAGTTTTTGTTTTTTTGCTTTCAATATCCGGAAAAATCTTTGCACAGGGATATGATTTTGATCTTAACGATCTTGATGGCAACAGTGTTAAGCTTTCTGAATTGCTCAAAAAAGGACCTGTGTTTGTCCAGTTTTGGGCAACATGGTGCGTACCCTGCAAAGAAGAAATGAAAGTGTTAAATGAGCTTTGGAATAAGTATAAAGATTCTGGTTTCGTTTTTGTTGCAGTTAGTATTGATGACCAGAAATCTTTAAGTAAAGTTAAACCATATATAGAATCAAAAAGCTATAAGTTTCCTGTATTATTTGATACAGATAAAAATGTGATCAGCAATTTTGGCGGTCAAGACCCTCCATTCTCTGTATTCTTTGACAGGAACGGCAATGTATTTAAAACCTACTCCGGCTATATTCAGGGAGATGATGCTAAGCTGGATACTGAAATTAAAGAAGCTTTAAAGATATGGAAGAATTAAAAAGTGCTGAAATCTAAAGGGGAAGAAATTTTAAAAGCATTAACTTTATTTTTCATAGTTTTAATTTTTGGTTCAGTTGGTTTATATGCACAGCCAAAGCTTAATGTAAAAGTATCTGCGTCTAACCTGCTGAGGTATGGCAATGGTATAGAAAACAGCGTTACAAGTGATGTAACAAAAAAATATTTTGAAGAACTCTTTGACGGAAGACTGTTTGTTAATGATTTTATGGCAGGTGTAAGATTTGAATATGATGACCCTATTGAATTTGGCAAAAGTGTAAAAGGAATTTCCAGAAGATTCCTTGAATTTAAGAAAGATGATTTTACGGTAAGAGCCGGTAATTATTACGAAATATTTGCCAGTGGTTTAACTTTAAATTCATTTGAAATCAGACCAATTGGCTGGAATACTGAATTTGACGGAGCAAAGATAAATTATAAACAATCCTTCGGCAAAAAAGGAAATATCAAGTTTAAAGGTACATTGGTTGCTGGCGGTATGAATTTCACTGATATTAACGATACAGCCAGAATTGAAAATTACAGCATCAGAGCTGCTAATTTCACTTTTACACCATTAAAATATGTTAATTTCGGCGGTTCTTATTTATATACAGATGGTAAAATACCAACAGGAAATTTATTAACCGATATCAGCGCTGAAATATTTGAAGGAAACCTTGGATTAAATTATAAAGGATTTAATCTTCTGTTTTCGTATGCAAACAAGGTAACAATATCTCAGCCAAACGCAATTTTCCTGCAATCAAAAGCTCCAAGAGGTGATGGAGCTTATGGCTCTTTATCATATACCCGGGAGGGATTAGGCATTACAGTTGATTACAAGAATTACAGGTTCAATTTAACTACGCCAGATCAGCGAAGTGCAACCGATCCATTTAAATCATTACCATTTCAGAATGCGCCATCAAGCATAAAAGTTTATTCATCTACACTGCTTTCACGGTTCCCGCATAAAGTTGATTTCAATGATGAAGTAGGCTGGCAGGTTGATGTATTCTATTCACCAACACCTAAACTTACACTTAACGCAAATGCTTCGCTCACAAGCCGCCATTATGATTATGTTGATGTTGATACTACTACGTTAACAAGATACGCAAGGATAGAAAGAAGCGCATTTCTTCCTTCAACTAAGAATGAATTTTCTCCCTATTGGGAATTATATGTTGAAGCAGAGTATTATGTAAACAAGAACCTGAAAACCAAACTTGGTATATCAAGGAAAACCAATATTCTTTACAGTATTAACAATCCGAATGCCAGTGATATAATAAGAACATTCACAGTACCGCTTGAAGTGCAATACACTTTCAGCAAGATATACGGTGTAAAGCTCAATGCTGAGTTTCAAAAAGCATATAACAGTTTACGTTCAGGTGATGCACATTTCTGGAGTCAACTTACTACCTTAAGTGTATCAAGGTCTCCAAATATTATCATCTCAGGAACAGGTGAATTTACCAATGATGAGGAGGACCCTTCAGGTAAAAAGTACTGGGTAAAAGGTGAGCTGACATTCAAATTCACTTCGGCTAATACAATTATGCTTTCTTACGGAAGTGAAAAAGGCGGTATTCAGTGTTCAAGCGGGATATGCCGTTATGTTAACCCTTTTAACGGCTTCAGGTTAACACTAATAAATAACTTTAATTAAACAAGTTATATGAAATATTTAAAAGCATTATTTCTCATTACTACCACAATAGTATTACATGGTTGTGAAAGCAATGATACTGCCACAAATTCAGTATATATACCGCAGCCCGTAAACAAAAAAGTGTTGGTTGAGTTCTTTACCAATGCCGGCTGTAACCCATGTGTTGCAGCCCACGGCTATTTAGATGAGATAAACCAGAATTCCGGAGCTACAATTAACGATACCAGTGTGATAATTTTAAGTTATCATACTAGATACCCTTTTATATTTGACTCACTTTATAGAGCAAATATCATTCAAAATCAGGGAAGGAGTGATTATTATGGCATTAATTTTACTCCGCAAGGTAGACTGAATGGTGTAAGCATGGGGCAATATTCATCTTCAAACTGGAGCGCTCAGCTTAATGCAGAATTCAAAACTACAAAATATATTAATGTAAGTTTAACAAATACCTATGATGAAGCGCTTGATACAGGAACGGTAATTGCAAGTATAAGTTTGGTGAATGCACTGCCTTCATCAAGTAATGTAATTCACATGGTTATTATTGAAAATAATGTTTCTTATGTAACTGCTCCAAATGGTGTTACAATCCTTGATGATGTTATGAGATATATGATAACTGGTAAAGATGGTGTAGCAATTAATATTGGACAGACAAATTCTCTTACAAAATCATACGGCATAAATCAAAGTTGGGACCCTCTTGAATGTTACATAATAGTGTTTGTGCAGAATCCGGATTCAAAACAGGTATTTGGTGTTGAAAGAATTAAGGTTGTGAAATAATTTTCTCTGATTGAAACCTTTGGGTGGCATCCTGTGGGTAGTTTGAATTGTTGCATAATATTTTAAAGCATCTTATACAAGATGCTTTTTTTTCGCTGAACAGAATATTTGTAAATCAATTCCTTTATGTTTGATATAAAATATCTAACTGATTTATAATTAATTTGATGTAAAACCTATTCAAGTTAAACTTATTTACTTATGAGACCTGCAATAAAATTATTAATGATTATTTTTTTACTCACTACCTCTCAAAATCTATTATCACAAACAAATATAAAAATGTATGGTATAACAATTGAAGGTATTGATAATCTACAGAATATTGTTGCTTCTATAGGCAATCACAAAAACAGAATGACTACTAGGATAGTCTTTAATGAATGGATACCAGCATCAGAATACATGATTGCTGTAACAAAGCTAAATATCGTAAGTGATATAATGGGTGAGTTACTTGATAGTTATTACGTAAAAGATTATTCTGTTGCACAATATAAAACAAGAACCGATGAGTATATGAATGTACTTGGTTCAAAAGTTGATATTTGGGAAATTGGTAACGAGGTTAATGGTGAGTGGCTTGGACCAACTGATACCGTTTTAGCTAAAATAAATTATGCTTACCATAAAAGCAAAGCATTAAAGTACAAATCTGCTCTGACGCTGTATTACAACAAAGATTGCTGGGAGCGCCCGCAGAATGAAATGTTCCGCTGGGTGAATGAGAATGTAAGCTCTGATATGAGAAGCGGCCTGGATTATGTTTTCGTTTCTTACTACGAAGATGATTGCAATAACCTTCAGCCTGATTGGCAGGTGGTTTTTGATAGCCTGTACGTTTTATTTCCTAACTCAAAGCTCGGAATAGGGGAGTGTGGAACTACTATTGCAAACAAGAAAGAAAAATATATCAACAAGTATTATAAAATGAATATTACTACTCAAAACTATATTGGCGGATATTTCTGGTGGTATTATAGGCAGGATTGTGTGCCGTGGAGAACTAAACCTCTTTGGGGAGTTCTTGAATATGCTATCAGGGCTTCTGTGCTGCTTTATCAGCTTGATAGTAATGATGTTGAACTTAATATTAAAGATGGCGACGGGTATTAAGCAAATCCTGAGCGCACCAAAGGATACTATAATTAATTTAATTAGAAATTAACCTTTTGCGGGTAGCGAAGCGACGAAGCAATCTTGTGGATATTTGTGCTATTTATGAGATTGCTTCGCTTTGCTCGCAAACGTGATTATTTGCGAGGAGCGAAGTAGAGTTTACCCTGAGAGATGCAAATAGGAAGCAATCTCATTAAATCCCCCAGTCATTATAAAAACTATTATTGGATCCTTCACTTACTGCCTACGCTAAAGCTTCGGCAGTCAGAGGTTCAGGATTGAAATCATACCAACTGCGAATAATGTTCCCTAATCTCAATCAACTTTTCTATAACAGGTTCCATTTCCTTAATTGCCATTAACTGCATTTTGAACTGAGAAATATTTGGCAAACCTTTAAAGTAACCTGAATAGAATTTTCTTATTTCCATAACGCCATATGTTTCACCCTTTGCTTCACAATTCAATTTTAAATGGCTGATACTCACATCAATTTTCTCACCAATTGTTGGTTCTGTATATTTTCCTGTCGCCATATATTCCTTTGACTGCCTGAATATCCACTGGTTATGAATTGCACCCTGACCTATCATAACAGCATCCGGCTGATACTCATCAAATGCAAACTTTACATCTTCAGGTGATTTAATATTCCCGTTTAGTATTATTGGAATTGTTACACCGGCATCTTTAATTCTTTTTACCCAGCTCCAGTCGGCATCACCCTTATTGCCCTGGTTACGTAGCCTGCAATGAACGGTAAGAGCCTTTATGCCAATTTCTTCAATCATCTTTGCAACATCAACTATTACAATTGAATTCTCATCCCATCCAAGCCTTGTCTTTAATGTTACGGGCAGTTTCGTGTTAGCCATTACTGATTCCGCTATCCGTCTCATCTTAGGCAGGTCTTTAAGCAAACCCGCGCCAGCGCCTCTCATTGCTACATCTTTTACCCAGCAACCGCAGTTTATATCAATAAAATCGGGATTTGCAGTCTCACTTATCCTTGCAGATTCAGCCATTGACTCCTCATTTCCGCCATATATCTGTATAGCCAGAGGACGCTCTTCTTCGTAAAAGAACAGCTTCTCGCGGGCTTTGCGGGCATCACGTATCAATCCCTCGGAGCTGATGAACTCAGTATATAGCACATCCGCGCCAAGTTTCTTGCATATCATGCGGAAAGGAGGCTCTGTAACATCCTCCATTGGCGCTAAAACTATCTTATTTCTGAAATCAGGTAACATTTAATACAAAAATAGGGATAAATGAGAGAAGGTTAAAGGAATAATAAAATATGTCTTTACTTAAAAATATATAATTATTATGTTTATAAAATATTAAATATTAAATATTAACTTTTACTATGAATAATACAAAACCCAAAGTATTTATTTCATCTACGATCTATGATTTCCGAGATTTACGCTCTGCATTGAGATATTATTTAGAATCATTAGGCTATGAAGTATTATTATCAGAGTATAATGATTTTC
>JAYTUN010000069.1:0-8312 GCA_043744495.1 Ignavibacteria bacterium | reverse complement strand
GGAGCGAGGATACAAGAAGGCGTTGTTTCACTTGGTGGATATGCTGATATATTTTTACGCAATACATTAATGTCGGGTGTCATTCCCCAGATTAGCGCTATTATGGGACCATGCGCAGGCGGTGCGGTTTATTCACCGGCAATTACCGATTTTGTACTTATGGTAAAAAATAAAAGCCACATGTTTGTTACGGGTCCAAATGTTGTTAAAACGGTTACGCATGAGGAAGTATCGTTTGAAGATCTAGGCGGCGCTATTACACATTCAGTTAAATCAGGGGTAACGCACTTTGCATGTGAGGATGAAAAGCAGTGCTTAGAGTATGTAAGGAAACTTATTTCATATATGCCGCAGAACTGGAAGGAAAAAACACCGGAGAAGAAACCGATTGACGACCCTGATAGAATTGAAATGGAGCTTAACCATATTATCCCTGAAGATAATACAAGACCTTATGATATGAAGAAGATAATTAATCTTGTGGTTGACCAGGAACTAAATTCCGTAACAGATTTTGACGATGAAATTGAAAAAGACAATAACGAGAAAAAAGCAAAAGCTGTAAAGAATAATAAAGAAACAGATTCTGGAAAGCCCCAGTTGGTATCCAGTTTTTTTGAAACTCAGGAATTATTTGCGCCAAATATACTTACAGGTTTTGCAAGGCTTGATGGCATTTCAATTGGGATAGTTGCAAACCAACCCTGTAAAATGGCAGGTGTGCTTGATATTGATGCTTCTGTAAAAGCGGCAAGGTTCGTAAGGTTCTGTGATGCGTTCAATATTCCGCTTGTAGTATTTGAAGACGTGCCGGGATTTATGCCGGGTACTTTCCAGGAATGGCGAGGAATTATAAAACAGGGCGCTAAACTGCTCTATGCATTTGCCGAAGCAACCGTCCCAAAGCTTACGGTAATTACACGCAAGGCTTATGGCGGAGCATACGACGTGATGAACTCCAAGCACATACGCGCTGATTATAATGTTGCATGGCCGGGAAGTGAAATTGCGGTAATGGGTTCAGCAGGTGCTGCGGAAATTATTTTCAAGAAGGAAATTGATTCGGCTAAGGATCCCAAGAAGGCTTTTGCGGAAATGGTGGAAGATTACAAGGAAAAATTTGCTAATCCATACTCCGCAGCAGCACGCGGATATATTGATGACGTAATTGAGCCATCAGAGACACGCATAAAGCTGGTGAAAGCATTAAGAATGCTGCAGACTAAGGTGCAATCAAACCCGAGGAAGCGGCACGGAAATATTCCGTTATAATATGATTTGTTTCAAAAAATCCCCCAAAATAGTAATATTATGGGGGATTTTAGTTTTTGAGTATAATTGCCTAAAATTATATATTATATTTACTTAATTATCCGGAGGCAATATGAAAACATTTTTTATTTTTATATTATTTTTTCTTTGCGTTATTATTTCAAATATCACTTACTCTCAAACCTGGATGGAAGATTCATCAGGTGTTAATGTTCAACTTAATTCTGTTTATAGTATCAATCCCAGGTCATGGTGCTGCGGTAATAATGGTACGGTATTAAGGATAAGGAATGCATATATATATTACGGCAGATGGACAAATGTAAGCGGAAACGGAATTCCTGCAGGGATTGATCTTGTTAATATTGTATGTCCTTCAAACGATACCAATATTGCTTTAACTACAGGTACATTGGCAGGAGTTACATATGTATATAGAACTTCTAACTCCGGTGCAAACTGGTCACAGGTATTTTCGCAGGTTAACGGACATATCAATGCAATGTGGTTCTCGCTGTTTTCAACCACTAATGCTGTTATTCAGGGAAACCCTATTGGCGGGAGGTGGTCACTTTTTAAGTCAACAAACGGCGGTATTAACTGGGATTCTTCCGGTATGTATCTTCCTCAGAACGGAAGTGAGACCGGATGGAATAATTCAGCATACAATTATAATGACCGCATTTGGTTTGGAACCAATAATTCGCGGATATATTATTCTACAAATTCAGGATTAAACTGGATTATTCAGTCAACTTCCCCCGAGGTCAATTCATATTCAATTATGGCAAATGTTGGTTCCAGCTATGTTTTATCCGGTGGAGCGGGTCTAATGAGATCAACAAATTTCGGAACAAACTGGAGCCAGTTAGCTTCAATGGGTGCAGGTAATTTCGGAGGGTTCGGAAACTGGGGTAATTTCTGGTGGTATGTAAGGTCTGATAACAAGATATATCTTACAAGTAATAATGGGGCATCGTGGAGCGTTCAATACACCGCGCCTTCAGGTAATTACACAAATATATTTTTAACAAATTACAATATGGTAATGTTTGCTTTGCGCTCTAACGGGGGAATATCCAGATATCTAATTATAGTTGGTGTTCAACAGATATCAAACCAGGTACCGGAAAAATTTGCACTTTCCCAAAACTATCCCAACCCATTCAACCCGCAAACGAAGATAAAGTTTGAAGTGCCGTCAAATGTCAAACGTGAAACGTCAAACGTGAAGTTGGTTATTTACGATTTGTTGGGCAGGGAAGTAACCACACTTGTAAACGAAGAGCTAAAGCCCGGCACTTACGAAGCTGACTGGAACGGCTCGAATTTTTCAAGTGGTGTGTATTTTTATAAAATAATTTCCGGTGAATTTTCTGAAACAAGAAAAATGGTTTTAATGAAGTAATCTTTGGAGTGCATTGACTGCGTCAATGCATGCATCAACACAGTTGATGCAGTCCAAAAATAATTTGACCCTGAAACAAATTCAGTGTGACAAAACAGCAAAGGCGTTCAACTAAAATTGAACGCCTTTTTTTAATACTTAGTGTACTTAGTGCCTTAGTGGTGAAATTCTTTTTATAAATCATCACCTGCAGCATCCGGAAATATCAATAAAGATTCCTGCCTCCGCAGGAATGACAATGTTTTCTTTTAATCTTATTAAGTATTCTTAAATTTAGGTTCGAAGATACGTTTAATTCCAACAGACTTACCGGTGTTTACATCAATATTTACAACTACTGCGCTGATCTTTACATCATTTATTGCCACGTCGGTTTTGTGGGGAGTCTGGAAGTAGAACCTTGCAATGGATGCTTCCTTATTTCCGCCTATAACTCCATCGAATGCGCCTGTCATGCCAACATCTGAAATAAATGCAGTACCGTTTGGAAGAATGCGTTCATCCGCTGTCTGCACGTGAGTGTGTGTGCCTACAACTGCGCTTACCTTGCCATCCATATACCAGCCGAATGCAATTTTTTCGGCGGTTGCTTCACCGTGGAAATCAACAAATATAAGATTGGTTTCCTTCTTTAACCTTTCGGCAAGCTTGTATGCAGTTCTAAACGGACAGTTCAACATAGAAAGGTAAACCCTTCCCATTAAATTAACAACAGCAAGCTTGAATAATCCGCCTTCAATTGTTACGGGATAAATTTGGTAGCCCCTGCCGTAAACATCTTCGTGGTGGTTAGCGGGTCTGAGCATACGCACATCATCTTTGAGTATGTGAACCGATTGCAGCTTGCTGAAAGTATGATTGCCGCCTGTCATACACTGAATGCCTGCATCATAAGCGCGCTTAACATCCTTTTCAAGGAATCCTTTCCCTCCTGAGAGATTTTCACCGTTGGCAATTACAAAGTGAATGGAATGCTTTTCGATAAGCTTCTTCAGGTTATCTTCAACATACTTTAAACCGGGCTCACCTATTATATCGCCTATAAATAATATATTTAAATTCAATTAATAATTATCAATTTAAAAAACATTGTCACCCTGAACTTGTTTCAGGGTCTATACTGTAGAAAGAAACAGATTCCGAAACAAGTTCGGAATGACATGTGAAGCTAGTAGCTTTCCGATTTATCAGGAAATTTCTTATTCTTTACATCTTTGATGTAATTCTTAAAAGCATTTTTAGATTGCTCTGCAATGTTGAGATATTTCCTCACAAATCTGGGGTGGAACATCTCTGTCATGCCAAGCATATCATGCGTTACAAGTATCTGCCCATCGCAATTAATGCCCGCGCCTATTCCAATTGTGGGAATCTTAATTGAATCAGTAACTTTTTTTGCAAGTGAAGCAGGAATTTTTTCAAGCACCACGGCAAAGCAGCCGGACTGTTCAAGTATCTTAGCATCTTTTTGTATCTGGCGCGCTTCTTTGGGGTCAGTGCCTCGTGTAACGTAAGTGCCAAAAATATTAATTGATTGTGGCGTTAAACCAAGGTGCCCCATAACAGGTATTCCTACCTTAACAAGATGTTTTACAACTTCAGCAATCCTTTCGCCTCCTTCAAGCTTAACAGCATCGGCGCCTGTTTCCTTCATAACTCTGCCGCAGTTTCGTACAGATTCCTTCAAGTCAACATGGTAGCTCATAAACGGAAGGTCAACAACAAGCAGGGCTTTCTTTACAGCTTTCTTTACAATCTTTGAATGGTATATCATTTCATCAAGTGTTACTGTAAGTGTAGTTGCGTTTCCCTGAACAACATTACCAAGTGAATCACCAACCAGAATAAAATCTATTCCTGCTTCATCAAGATATCTTGCCATAAGATAATCATAAGCAGTGAGAGCGGTAATCTTTTCGCCGCGCTGCTTCATGGTAACCAGGGTTTTTGTGGTTATCTTTTTTCTTTCTTTCTTAGCTGCATTACGTTCAGCCTGTTCTTGATTTTCAGTCATTGTATCACTTATGTTTAATTCAAGATGTGAGGAGCTTTCATTCTCGGTTCAACAAATTCTGCAACCCTGTTAATGCTTTTAAAGTTCAGCCCGAAAGTATTCTTAAAGCCGTTGAACACAGCTTCGGATGCTGTGGAATATTCAACTTTTCTTCCAGTAATATCATTTATGCATACGGTTTTTTCATCAATTTCACGAATCATTTTTACACGCTCTTCGCCTTTTATGTTGAGGTAATTTACGATATTCTTATGGTGAGAGCCGAGCAGTATGGATCCGTGCTGCAATACAATATCACCAAACTTTCTCTGCGCGCTGCCAACCAGCTTTTTGCCTTTAAAGTTTATTTCGTATTTAACTGCACTGTTGAAGCATAGGTTATACATTCCTGTGCGGATAAGTTTTAACAGGTCAGGTGTTTCCTTTGTGAATGAAAGTTTGGCAAGTTTAGTATCAATTGTTTTTAAGCCGTTAAGTATAGCAATAGATATTTCCCTGTAAAGCTCACGGATTGGTTTAGCGGAGCGGAAAATTACGGAGTATGTAAGCTCATCAGAATGCAGTATAGCCCTGCCGCCTGTTGGTCGTGTTACTATATCAATACCTTCGGCTTTGCATTTCTGGCTGTCAATATTTATTTCGGCGGCAAGTTTGTTTTGGTTATATCCAAGAGAAATAGCATAGGGTTTCCAGCGGTAAAATCTTAAAAAAGCGGTATCTTCATTTCTGCATTTTTCAACAAGCCTCAGGTCAAGATCCATATTAAAAATACCAGAGCGGTAACCCGTATCCAGGAATTCCCACTTTTTGTTATCAGCAAGTGGAATAACTGCAGGGTTCTGGTCTGCTGAGCTATCAGCAGGTAATTTATTTCCTGATGATCCCGCGCTCACTTTGTTCAATAAATGAGATTATGTTTTTAACTTCATCTGTCATTGGGACAGTATCTTTTACAGCTTTTATCGCATCGCTGATATTATATTCGGGTCCGTAAATAAGATTATATGTATTTTTAATATTCCTTAACTGCTCATCAGTGAAGCCGCGGCGTTTTAAGCCAACTACGTTCAATCCTTTATATCCAAGCGGTGCGCCGCCTGCAAGTATATATGGCGGTACATCCATTGTAACTCTTGCGCTGAATGCTATGAATGAATGTGCGCCAATGTGAACGAACTGGTGAATACCAACCATACCGCCAATTATAGCCCAGTCATCTATAACAACATGGCCGCCCATATTGATGGCGTTTGAAAGTATTACGTTGTTACCTATTATGGAATCATGCGGAATGTGGACATAAGACATTATGTAGCAATTATTGCCCACTACCGTTTTATTACGCGCTTTAGTGCCGCGGCTGATAGTTGCGAATTCTCTGACAACGGTATTTTCGCCAATTTCAACTGTAGTAACTTCACCGGTGAACTTCAGGTCCTGCGGCTCACCGCCTAAGATTGCAGAATGAAATACTCTGACGCCATTTGCAATTGTTGTGCCTGAATGTATAAGAGCATTTGAATGTATCACGACACCATCTGCAATTGATACATTATCTTCTATTATAGAAAAAGGTCCAATAGAAACATTTTTTCCTATAGATGCTTTTGGAGATACTATTGCTTTCTCGCTGATATTGCTCATATTAAAAAACCAGGCTTATAAATTAGAAAACAAATCTTATATATTAGAAAACAAATCTTATATATTAGCAATGTAGCTATAAAGTATAAAAATAAAGTTTACTCTTTAGAAATGAAACACACTAATCGGGAAACACCTTAAAAGGGAAATTTATCCCAGAGTTTTATCAATAATAACGTTATCGTTTTCAACGGAAGTTTTGGTTATCATTTCACCGATAAGTCCGATTGAAAAGAACTGCACGCCTACAATTGCCATTAATATCCCCACAAAGAAGAGCGGCCTGCCGCTGATGGGAGTTGATTCAAAGAATTTTAACACTGTGAGATAAATCAATATGCCAAAACCGGCAATGAAATTCAGAACGCCTATAAATCCGAACAAATGCAACGGGCGTTTTATGTATTTTGTAGTAAAGAGAACCGTGATAAGATCGAACAGTCCGTTAAAGAATCTTGAAAACCCGTATTTTGTTTTACCGTATTTACGCTCATGGTGCGTTACAGCCATTTCTGTAACTTTAAATCCTGAAAGGTGTGCAAGCGCTGGAATGTAGCGGTGCATTTCTCCGTAAACTTTTACATTCTTCACCACATCTCTAACATAAGCTTTTAAGCCGCAGTTAAAATCATGGAGCTTTAAGCCAACCATCATGCTTGTAACACCATTAAAGAGCTTTGAAGTATGTTTTTTAATGAACGGGTCATGGCGTACTTTTTTCCAGCCGGATACAAGATCAAAGCCTTCATTCAGCTTTGCAATCAGCGCGGGAATTTCATCAGGGTCATCCTGCAGGTCTGCATCCATTGTAATAACGTAATCGCCTTTGGCGGCTTTAAAGCCTTCCTGCAGCGCCGATGATTTGCCGTAATTGCGTTTGAACTTAAGGCATTTGAATTTACTGTTTACGCGGTGAATTTCATGCAGCTTTAAAAATGAACCATCAGTTGAGCCGTCATCAATAAAGATAACTTCCCACGTGCATCTTAAATTATCGAGTACTTTTTTTAAAGAAACAGATAGCTCTACCAACGAATCTTCTTCATTGAAAAGCGGTACAACAACACTTACTGTTTTATTAGACAGGTTCATCTGCTGAGACTGATTTTGCCTGTTATCTCGTGGCGAGAAACGCCTTTGGTTGGAGTTTTTCCTGTAGAACTTTTTATTTTGCGGTCTTTGTTCCTGCGTAGGCTCTTTTGTTTGGTGTACTATTGTTTGGTTTACAATTTCTTTTTTACTAATAGTGTTATTAGTATCGTTTGCGTTACTTTGATCTTTGATGTTACCTAGATTTTTGAAGCTGTTCTTACTTTTTTTTGGTTTATGACCGTTTGTTTTTGCTTCCGGTAAAACCTGGTTATCTGAATCGGTATTCTGTTTATCCTGCTTAACTACATCCTGTTTAACGATATGTGTTTGAGAAACTGCTGTATTTGCTGATTCTTTTGTAACCTGTAACGTGTCGATTGCCGTTTTCACGGTGTTCTGAAACTCTTCCACAAAATCCTTTCGAAATTATGATTTAAATAAAAAATATCATACAAAATTAACCATTAATGTTTGGAAAAACAATTGTAAAATGGGAAAATTTGTGAAATTTGCCTTTTTTTGGGATTATTTTCAGGTAAAACGATGATTTAGAACTCCAATATAGCAACAATCAATTCAGAAGATATTCGTTCCACGAAAACAGTTTCTATAATGAATAAAGCAGATTAAATATTATAATATTCTAAATGATTTATTGAGACCTGTATTCGTGGCACGAAAGCAGTTTCTATTTGTGTGAGATAAGAGAAAAAATAATCGTTCCACGAAAACAGTTTCTATAATGAATAAAGCAGATTAAATATTATAATATTCTAAATGATTTACTGAGTCCTCTATTCGTGGCACGAAAGCAGTTTCTATTTGTGTGAGATAAGAGAAAAAATAATCGTTCCACGAAAACAGTTTCTATAATGAATAAAG
>JAYTUN010000068.1:0-8401 GCA_043744495.1 Ignavibacteria bacterium | reverse complement strand
GTATCACTATTCATTTAACTTTAAAGGCAGCACTTTCTTTGCAAAAAAGTTTATCCGTTCAGATGCACCAATATCCGCATGCAACAAGAGCTTAACCCAATTTGATTATTACGCGGGGTCATTCATTGTAACCATGGACAGCATAATATTGAACGGAACGATTGTTAAGAGTACATATCTGGATTCAGCAAAAACCGAACAGCTTGTACCTGACTGCAATAACACTTACGGAAAGGAATATTACCACGCATATAAATATAAATTCATTAATGATACATTAACCCTGGTCCCAAGGGATGAGTATTACATTGGGAATACTAAACTTGATGGAAATGACAGCAGCACGGTAAGCTTTAGAGAGAAGCTGACGATATATTTAAAGAGGAAATAAAGTTTTGTTTTGTTGGTGAGAACACCAACAAAGGGGGAAGAGAAAATAGGACTTTACTCACTTGGAGGGAAGCAGAAATACCAACAATGTGGTAAAATTACGAGATTGCTTCGTCACTTCGTTCCTCGCAAAAGTAGGTTATGACCCCAACGCTACGCTTCTTTTCAGATTTCTTTGAATTTATCAGAAACGTTCAGTAATGCCCCTGCACATAGTGCTCCGATAACATCATCAACATATTTCTGCTGGCGCATACCAACAAGCGTTGAGCTTACTTCCTTTATAGAATTTATGAAGAGTATTGCTTTCTGTGAGAGCGAAAGCTCTTTGAAGTTATCAGCTTCAGCAGGTTCAACTGTTGAATTAAGCTTAACATGCAAATCTTTTGAGCGCAGGTTTGCCAACAGACCGTAAAGGCTATCCATTATACTCATCATTTTATTTGTCTGCCGCGCAATTTTATCAAGCTTATTCTTCATTTCATCAGTCATTTTAGGCGAGCCTGCAAGTGTTGTTATCGCAAAATTTACCCTTGGTATGAGAAATTGTTTTTTAATATCGTTAAAGCTTTCAATTGAGCCAAAGCCCTTCCAGTTCTCTTTAAGCAATTGACCTGCCTTTAGAAAAACTTTTATGGCTTTACTATTTTCTTCGCTTAGATCAAGTACTTCAAGATAGTCATTTAAGAATTCATCTTCCATGAGGTCAAGCAGGTTAATTTCTGCTATTATCTGTGTTTCATCAAGTATTGCAAGCTCATCGCTTACGGGGAAGTCAGCAAGCCGGGTAAGCCCGTTTTCACCAATAGCATTCAACGGACGGTTAACTAAAACGCCAAGTTCGCTTTCGCAGGCATATTCCAGCACGTTGAACGAGTCACCCATCTGGTTCTTATTTGCCAGTGCTCCTTTTTCAAAAAGATTTAGTGGAAGCTCTGCAACATAAAAATTGTTATCTTCTGAAATTTCATTAGCAGCATCAACGCAGCTTTTGAGTGAAGTGAAAACTGGATCATCTGAAATTTTAACAAATGAATTGGAGGATATACCGTAATAGCTTATCCTTCCAAGTTTTACTTCTTCTTCAAGGTAAGTGAATGCTTTTTTAATGCGGTTGTAATATTCATGCCTTAATACTTCGGGTTCAATGTCTTTTGAAAGCGGGGAGTCAAGGAAATATTCCGGGTTATGGAGCAGGTAAACATCAATAGTTTCAAGCTTCATTCGCTCTAAGGAAAGTGTTATTTGGTCTCTCAGGAAATCCGGGTGAATTGAGTGCCAGATATTTTCGGCATATTCGGTAACATCCTTATAGCCAACGCCATCTTCCTTCATTTTTTTTGCTGCATCAAGGTTCTTGCCCTGAATATATCCGCCTTTGGATACAATTACAATTTCTTCGCGGATCAATTTACCTGCGGTTATCATATCAGCCAGTACATTGCCAATTAATATTTCGCTGCCGCCATCGGAATAATTTGCCGAGGTATCTATTAGATTGATGCCTTTTAAAATTGCGTAAACAAGGGAATCATAGTGTTCCTTTACTCGGTAGTCAACCCTATAAGCGCCGAAGCCGCATGCTGAAACCAAGAAGCCTGTTTTACCGAGTGGTTTATAAAGCAATGCAGGGAATTTATCTCTGAAGTCTTTTGTGTTTTCAGCAAGTGCGCGTGATTTGATCATATATTACAATAAAATTTTTATAGAAGTACAAAAATATTAAATAATAATATTATATGTAATTCAATAATTTAAGGAATTAAGCAGCATGTAAATGAGTTTTTGGTATAATAAAAAATGTTACCATCCCTCAATCCGGCAGCTGCCGGATTTCTTCCCCTCCTTAAAAAAGGAGAGGAGCTGTTAATAAATTATTTTATCCAGTAATTATTTTGTATTGTGAGTGTTCTAAAACTATTGACTCGGAATATTTATTCGAAATTTTAACAGTTAAGGGATAGATATTGCAGGGTTTATCAGTGGGAAACCAGTTTCTATGTGGATTTACTACTATAAGTAAGCCGTTTTCATCACCGATTGCGGCAAATATTTCAAGGTTACCGTTCCAGAGTTCCACTCCCATATTAGAGCTGATAATGTCATGAAAAGCCTTTACATTTTCTACAGGCAGACCAATTTCGCTGATATTAAGGAAGCTTTTCTGTGAGAAAGGCTCGTTTGATGAATTGTTAAGATTATGTCTTGCAATAAGCTCTACAATATTTCCTGCAGGGTCATAAAAATAAACCGAGTGCGCGTTCCAGTTCGGAAAATCAATTAAAGGAGTGCCTTCATACTTAATTAATTTTACTTTTAACTTTAGCCATGCGATTGCTTCGGTAATTTGGTTTTCGGGGATGTTTACAGCAAAGTGATAGTAGGGGGAAATACTTTTATCTTCTGTAAATATTAAATTGGTTGAACCAAGCTTAATTTTGATTTCAGTCTCAATGGCAATACTTACAGGTAATGAAAAAATATTGGAATAAAAATTTATTAAATCCCTGCATGATGAGGTTAATAGTCTAAGTTCTGAAATAATCAATAAATAATTAAAATTGGAAAAATTGATTAATTTATGAGATTGCTTCGTCGCTTCGCTCTTCGCAAAATATCCATTTTGTATAATTCTTTAATCTTCAGCAATAACTATAAGCTTATCCTTCTCTGTATATGTAACAATATCAGATTTTTTGGGGTTAACAACAACGCCATATGCTTTATCAACATTGTGTGAGAATTCATTTATCCTGTACCCGATAGCTATTTCACCTTTGCGGGCTGCGGATTCACACAATGTATAGAAATTGACTGCTACATCCGATTTAACAAAATCGGTAACGGGTTTAACGTAAATTTCAGAGCCATCTGCATCGAACAGGTTATCGAAAACTCCTTTGAGCTCTTTGTTTTCAGAAAGCTGTGAAAGCATTAAGCTGATAAGCTTATTGCTGATAATTATAATAATGTGTTTGTTACAGGAATAAGTTTTGACAGCACAAGCGATTATGATATCGCAACTATTAAGTATAACGAACCGATTGGAATACAGCCTATATCAAATGAAGAGCCCGGGAAATTTGAATTATATCAGAACTATCCGAATCCATTTAATCCGAGTACGGTTATTAGGTTTCAAGTTGATAGAACCTCCCTTAATCCCCCCTTAGTCAAAGGGGGGATAGTGCGCAGCACAGGGGGGTTAGTAACACTGAAAGTGTATGACATTCTCGGTCGTGAGGTTGCAAATTTAGTAAACGAACAACTCAATCCAGGCACCTATGAAGTGAGATATGATGCTACAGAGCTACCAAGTGGGATTTATTTCTATAGATTAAGTACGGATTCATTCAGTAAATCTATGAAAATGATAGTTTTAAAATAAGAAGAATTATATTATGTCTTTCAAGCAGGAAAATTGTTATATTATATAATAATGATAAACAGAGTAGCTATCATATTTATTTTTATTATTGCTTCAAATATGGTTTTCAGTCAATGGTATGGTCAAAGTGCTGGCACAAACCATGCACTGAAATCGGTTTACTTTACTGGCAGCAATACTGGCTATATTTGCGGATATAACCTTGTCCTTAAAACAACAAACAGCGGTGTGAACTGGATAAATACATTTGTTCAGGGAAATCATCAATCACTTACATTTGCTGACAATAATACCGGCTATCTTTGCAGTGATAGCGGAAAGATATTTAAAACTACAAATGCAGGTTTAAACTGGATAACCCAAAATCCCAATACATTCAAGAATTTAACATCTGTAAGCTTTTTAAATTCTGAAACAGGTATAGTTACTGGTTACGGCAAGACGCTGCTTAAAACTACAAACGGAGGAAGCAACTGGTTTTCTATTGCGAACCTTGCACCCGAAATTGATATTTATTCTTCAACTATAATCAATGCCGATAAATATTTTGCCACAGGAACTAACACCTATATAATCAGCACAACAAACGGAGGAGCAAGCTGGGTACCACATACACTCAATGAAGCAAACCCTATGTTCGCTGTTGATTTTATAGATGAAAACACAGGCTTTGCAATAGGCTGCTGCGGAATGACCCTTTATACAACCAACAGCGGGGTGAACTGGACTGATATTTATAACCTTTCACTTGGTTTTACTTTCCGTTCACTAAAGTTCACAGATGCCAATACAGGTTTTTGCGCAGGCGATAATGGAATGATATACAGAACAACAAACAGGGCATTAAGCTGGGATTCAACTGTTACCGGAACTGGCCAGATTTTATATTCATTATTCATGTTAAATGGTAATACGGGATGGGCTGTTGGAAATTACGGAACGATACTTAAAACTACAAACGGGGGCGGTACAGGTTATCCTATTGGAATTGAAGCTATATCAAATGAAGTGCCGAAAGATTTTAAATTATTTCAAAACTACCCAAACCCGTTTAATCCGGTTACACATTTCGGATTTCGGATTGCTGATTTCGGATTAGTGGCATTGACAATTTATGATGCAATTGGGCGTGAAGTCAAAACATTAGTGAATGAAGAATTACAGCCGGGGAGTTATGAAGTGGAGTTTGATGCAGGTGAGTTGCCAAGCGGTGTTTACTATTATATACTCTCAGCAAATGGCTACCGTGAAAGCAGGAAAATGGTGTTGATAAGATAAATCCTTTAAAATTCTCTTATTTTAAACATTTTTTTGTGCGAACATCCTTCGGGAAAAAGGTAATAATTGTTAAATTTATTATGGACTTGATATTTCTATTATAATTTATTAGTTTTTGAATTAACAAGTTTGCTAAATTCAATTAATTTTAAATATTTAAACAGGAGAACATAATATGAAAAAGTATTTATTTATTCTAATTGCTATCATTGCTCTTATTGGCTTTAAACCAAACGTAACTGCACAAACAGGGTATAACGCTGTATTGGAATACTGCACAGGTACATGGTGCCAGTGGTGTCCCTGCGGTCATGATATTATTAACAATATTATTGCGTCATATCCAAATACAATGGTCATAGGATACCACGGTGCTGGTAGTGATCCATGGCAATCATACAGCCTACCAATGATAGAGTATTTTGGTTTCAGTGGTTATCCTACAGGCATTGTTAGCAGGAAAACTGGAGTTGTTTCCAGAAGCGCATGGAGCAACGCTGTTGTAATACAAACAAACTCATTTAATCCGGGTGTTACAATTAATGTGAACAATAAACAATACAATGCAGGTACAAGAACAATTACTGCTGATGTTCAGATAATTGCTGCGACAAATCTTACCGGAACATTTAATGTAATGTTTATTGTAACCGAAAATAATCTTATTTATCCGCAATCTGGAAACGGCAGTTGCACAGGCGGAAGTAACTATGTTCATAAAAACGTTGTTAAGGGTTTAGTTAATGGTCAAACCGGAACATTAGTCAATACAAGCAGCCCATGGAACACAGGCACTTCATATACAATTCCATTAAGTTATGTTGTTCCTGGTCATGTTGTTGATGGTAATGGTAATATGAATATATTTGTTTATAAAACAGGCGGAAGTCCTTCACTTGACCAGGAAGTTCAGCAATCAAGGATAATTTCTATTACACAGCCTGTTGGTATTAATAACAACGAGATTGAAATTGCTGAAAATTACAGTTTAAGTCAGAACTATCCAAATCCGTTCAACCCAGTAACAAACTTTAAGTTTTCAATTCCTAAAGATCAGAATGTAAGCTTAAAGTTCTATAATTCAATGGGACAGGAAGTTGCTACATACATTGACGGATTCTTAAAATCAGGTGTTTACAATGTTGATTTTGATGGTTCAAATCTTTCAAGCGGTATATATTTCTACACACTCAAAACGACTGATTTTGTTGAAACTAAAAAAATGATGTTAGTAAAATAGCGAAGCTATTTTTGAAGTCTGCTTTTCCAGATTGAACTTAAAAAGTTTGATAAAATAATCTTTTAATCTTTTAATCTTTTAATCTTTTAATCTTTTAAAACGGCAGATAAATTTATCTGCCGTTTTTTATTTATTCATCCCCCCCTTTGCTTCATCAAAAAGGGGGAGAACAATCTTTAATTTTCGTCATCCCTCAATTATTCCTGAAATTGATACCACCGTAAATCATAAATGGGGGTTCATCTTCATGCATCTTCCACAGCAAAACCCCCTTCGATGATTTATCAACTCCTTCGCTTAAAGAATAATTTTGGATATTTGAATCCTCCTGCTTTGCATCCCCCCTTTGGCAAAGGGGGGACAAAATCTTAAACAATAGTACTGCCTCAATTATTCCTTAAACATATTCTAACATTAATTATAAACGGGGGTTCTTGATTTGCCTCATTACTTCGCTCCTCGCAAAGGTTAATTAATTTTATGGGCTAATATAGTAGTTAAACTATTGATAAATTTTTTCTATATTTAGAGATATTAATCTGAAAATTTGGGTAAAATCATTAAAAATTCAGTTGTGTTTTTGTTTATTATCACTGGATCTGCCAGTTTATTTTCGCAGGCAGATTCCCTAAAGCCAAAGAGTGATACCTCAAGGCTCACAGGGGATACTGTGGATACAAGAGATGATGGAACCAAGGAAGTACTGCTTGAGAGCCTCACTGAAGATGCTGAGGACTCAAAACTGCTGGAGCAGATAATGTATCTTGAAGCAAATCCGTTAGATGTAAATTCAGCAAATACAAATGACCTTCAGAAAATTCCTTACTTAGATGCCATAATTGCAACAAAGATACTGGAATACAGGACAAGAAATAAAAAATTCTATACTATAGCAGAGTTAAGATATGTCGAAGGAATTGATGATGATCTTTACATCAAGATAAAAAAATACGTTGTTGTAAAAAATTCCACAGTAGATTTCACAAAGGATGAATTTGGCATTATTCAGAAAATAAAAGAGTCTAAAAAAGGATTTTTAAGTAATTTAAATGTAGAGCTAAGAACACGTTTTTCAAACGACCTGCAGCCTAGCAGGGGATATCTTGAGCCAATTAAATACAAAGGACCAAGACCAAAATTCTATACCAGACTGGTTGCAAAATATGCTAAAGGCGGTTATGTATTTACAGGGAGTCTTCTTGCCGAAAAAGACCCGGGTGAACTTAACTGGGCTGATCATGTTGGCGGATTTGCTGAAATGAAATCTCATATTATGCTTAACCATCTTTTATTGGGAGATTACACACTTGAATTCGGGCAGGGAATAACACTTTGGGGTTCATATTCATTTTCAAAAAGCAGTGATGCGGTATCAGGTATAAAGAAAAAAGGCGATGATATTGATTCATACAACTCCGTTAACGAAATTCAGTATTTCAGGGGTGTTGCAGGCAAAGTTAAGCTGCCAACATCAATTGGTGACCTTAGTCTTTTCGGTTTTTACTCCAACAATAGCATTGATGCCTCTATTGATACTATATTAAACCAGTTATCATCAGGTTACATTGACGGTTATCACAGGACAGATTCTGAGAATAAACGAAAAAATTCCGGGAAAGAAAGACTTTTCGGCGGGAGGCTGTTCTATGAATCGAAATTCTTCGGTACAACAAAGATCGGGCTGACATATTATAATTCCGAGTATGATAAACCGTTTGAATATAAGGGTCTGTATGATTTTTCCGGAGCAAAATCCAACGCACTTGGCGTTGATTACGATATTGTATTCAAGAATGTAAATGTTTTTGGCGAGTGGGCAAGAAGTTATACTGATATTGTTGGAGGTGTAACAGGTGTTAAACTTCTATTCTTTAAGCTTGCTGATGTGATATTTATGGTCAGAAATTACCCGAAGAATTTTATTATGCTGCACTCATACGGATTTGGCGAGCAGAGCGGAACTTCGCAGAATGAATTTGGGATATATTCCGGAATTAGGTTTAAAATTGGAAAACTGGCTGTAATTAATGCGTATTTTGACCAATACAAATTTCCTTATGCCACATATTACAATCCCGTGCCAACACAGGGCAGAGATTTTATGA
>JAYTUN010000067.1:0-8485 GCA_043744495.1 Ignavibacteria bacterium | reverse complement strand
CAAATAATCCCCCGTCATCTTTCCCCTTAGATTTCTTCTTCAATATACCAAGATGCTGATATGCTAGGTCAGTTGCTTCCCTGCCGCGTGATGTCCTGCGGATAAATCCTTCCTGCACTAAAAACGGCTCATACACTTCTTCTATTGTGCCTGATTCTTCGCCAACAGAAACCGCTATCGAGTTCAGCCCGACGGGTCCACCATTATAGGTATCTATTATAGTAGTAAGTATTTTTTTATCAAGTTCATCCAAACCAAGATGGTCAATTTCCCAGTTGTTCAGGCATTCATCAGCAATTGCAAAAGTTATCACACCCTTGTTTTTTACAATCGCAAGGTCACGCGTCAGTTTAAGCAGCCTGTTGGCTATGCGGGGGGTCCCGCGTGAGCGCTTGGCAATTATCATTGCGCCTTCATCTTCAATTCTAATTTTAAGTATTCCAGCAGAGCGGTTAACAATATCTGCAAGCTCATCAACATTGTAATATTTCAGGCGGCAGCGGATACCAAACCTATCCAGCAGCGGCGCGCTAAGCAAACCCGCCCGTGTTGTGGAGCCTATCAACGTAAACTTTTCAAGCTGCAAGCTTACGCTCCTCGCACCTGGTCCCTGGTCTATAATTATATCCAGCTTGTAATCTTCCATCGCGGAATATAAATATTCTTCAATAATCTTTGGTATGCGGTGTATCTCATCAATGAATAATATATCCTTTGCCTCAAGCTTTGTAAGCATGCCCGCAATATCACCGGGCTTTTCTAGCACGGGACCCGATGTTGTAATAATGCGCGAACCCATTTCGGCAGCTATGATATACGCAAGCGTGGTTTTTCCAAGTCCGGGCGGACCCGTAAACAGCACGTGGTCAAGTGAATCGCTCCGCTTCTTCGAGCTTTCTATTGATACACCCACATTATTCTTTATCTTCTGCTGTCCAACAAAATCACCAAATGAACGCGGCCTCAGTTCATTAAGCATTTCTCTGTCTTCACTCATCGCTTCCGGTGTTATTTTCTCAGCTCTGGTTTTAGCCAATATAATTTACTTTTTTAATTTCACGCAAAGTCGCAAAGACGCAAATGTTTTTATTCTTCAATCCGAAATTAACACCTTCTACAACTTGAAATTTACTACTCTGTTAATCTGATTAATCTGTTAATCTGACTAATCTGACTAATCTGACTAATCGTCTTTAATAGTTTTTATAGCCAGCAAGTGCCACGTTACTCCAACAGCAATTGCCGCAAGCAGTATCCTTACATAAAGATTATCAGTTGCGAAGATTGCAGATGTACCTATACCAGCCCATAAAAATGCTATTGTAAATATCTTTGAGCCGCGTGGCATGCCGCCTTTATCCCTGTAGTTGCGAAGGTATTTACCTATAAGTCTGTTATGATAAAGCCAGTTATGAAAACGCTCTGAGCTGCGTGCAAAGCACCACGCTGCTAAGAGGAAAAATATTGTTGTTGGCAATAGTGGCAGAATCATTCCCAGCACCCCTATGCCTACAAGCACAAATCCGCCAATGAACAGTAACCATCGCACCAAGGGATTTTGATGTACAATTACCTTTTCTTCAATATCAGTTTTTTGTGTATTTTTAGACATAATATTTACAAATTTCTGAAATATTAATGAGATTAAAAAGTGAATTTTAACCCCGAAAAATTAGAAACCACTCTCGGCGCTTTCCTGCCGTCCCTAGTTTATCCTGTTTCAGCAGGACGTTACTGCTTTGTACCTTGTACAAGGTTTGCTCATCCCTCATTTGCTCTATTTTAATTTAACCTTTTATAAGTAACCCGAAATTACTAAATTTGGGAATGTTAAAAATTTCTTTTGCATTTAGTTAAATACCAGTATAGATGAAATCACCGATAATAAATTCTCCATTTCTGCCGCCTTCAAAACATTTTAAAGCTGATGAACGCGGCTTAACTGATGAAATAATAGAAGAACGTCGTTCATCAAGTTTCTTTATCCCTGTTCCAAAATCAAGCAAAAGAGATAAACAGATTGAATTGAATTTATCCGAAGGCGCTTATGGAAGTGAACTTCAAAAAGAAAATGAATTCATTAATAAAGTACGTGAACGAATTAATTTATGGCGCAAATCCGGTTATACGGGAATAACAAATACATCCCGTGACCTTATATATTACTGGCAGGATGAAAACCGTGAAAATAAATTATTTTTTTGCCAGATAGAAGCATTGGAAACTCACATATATATTAATGAAGCCGCTGAAAAGTCTGGTGATAGCTGGATAATTAACGAACTTAAAAAAGCAAACAAAGAAGCTAACCCTGAATTATACCGTTTAGCTTTCAAGATGGCAACAGGCTCAGGTAAAACCGTTGTAATGGCAATGATTATTGCGTATCAGGCTTTAAATAAGATCAGGTATCCGATGGATACAAGATTTACTGATACTTTCGTTATTATCACTCCCGGAATTACTATTAGAGACAGGTTGAATGTCTTATTACCAAACGACCCTAAAAATTATTATAGAGAGCGTGATATTTTATCTTACCAGGATTTTGAACAGTTACAGCAGGCAACTGTTTTCATTACTAATTTTCATCAGCTAGAATTAAGGCAAAACTCACGTTTTAAAATAAATTCAGTAATGAAATCAACCGGAATGCTTAAAGATGAAGCGATGAAAGAATCACCTGCCGCAATGGTTAACAGGCTGTTTAAAGGATTACTGAATAAACCACGCATACTTGTTATAAATGATGAAGCTCACCACTGTTACCGCGAAAAACCCAGTGAAGATATATCTAAATCTGAAGAAATATTAATTGGTGAAGAAAGGAAAGAAGCAGCAGAAAACAATGAAGCAGCTCGTGTTTGGATAAACGGAATTGAATCACTTGGCAAAAAATTAACTATCAATGCTGTTATCGATCTTTCTGCTACTCCTTATTTCCTGAGAGGCTCTGGGTATAAAGAAGGAACAATGTTCCCGTGGACTGTTTTCGATTTTTCATTACTCGATGCTTTGGAGTGCGGTGTTGTAAAAATTCCCAGGCTTCCTGTTGAATCTGATAACATTACACCTGATGATGAACCTGAATTCAGGAATCTTTGGATACATGTAAAAGATGCCTTACCCAAAAAAGGAATTAAAAAAGGAATTAAACAGGACGATTATAACCTGAATGTATTAACACTGCCAGCAAAATTAAGCGCAGCTTTGTTATCGCTATACGGGAACTATGAAAAGTATTACAGTCTATACGAAAAACAAAAGAATATCAATCAGGCAGTAATGCCTCCTGTTATGATAATTGTATGTAACAATACAACTGTTTCAGAGCTTGTTTACAGGTGGATAGCAGGCTTTGAAAAACTATCTGCAAGTGGAAAAATAAAAGTGGAAAAAGGCAATCTTGAAATTTTCAGAAATGAAGACGGTGTGCAATTTTTTGATAAGCCTAACACACTTATAATAGATAGCGCACAAATTGAAAGCGGCGAAAAGATTGATGATACTTTCAAGAAAATTTTCTCTAAAGAAATTGATGACTTTCACAGGGATTATAAAAAGCGTTTCCAGGGCAGAGATGACCCCACAGATGAAGAACTATTAAGAGAAGTTATGAATACCGTTGGCAAACAGGGCAAACTTGGCGAAAATATCAAATGTGTTGTATCTGTTTCTATGCTGACAGAAGGTTGGGATGTAAATACCGTAACACATATTCTTGGAGTAAGAGCATTTTCTACGCAGTTACTTTGTGAACAGGTTGTAGGCAGAGCTTTAAGAAGGGTTGATTACAACGTGAATGAAAACGGTATGTTTAATGAAGAATATGCAGAAGTTTATGGCGTTCCGTTTAGCTTTTTAAAAGCAGAAGGCAATACTCCGCCCCAGCCGCCTAAAGTAATTCATAGAGTCTATTCGCTGCCGGAAAGAGCAAACCTCGAAATAACTTTTCCCAGGGTTGAAGGTTACCGCTATGAGCTTAATGAACAAAAGCTTCTTGCTAAATTTACAAAGGATTCCGTTAGCATTATTGAAAATGAAACAACAAAAGTAATTTTAAGCGGTATTATTGGCGAAGAAGCAACCGAGAACCTTAGGAAAATTGAAGAGATAAGAGAAGGTGAAGTCATCATAAAGCTAACAAGGGGATTGCTTAAACAATATTACACCGATGGAGACGGTACAGAAAAATACTGGCTCACACCGCAGCTTATGAAAATTGCAGAAGAATATGTAAAGAAATATGTTGTAAAAAAAGATAACCAGTTCATCGGTTACCTGACACTTGGCGAATATTTTATGGGTGCTTTAACGAAAATTCAGAATGCAATTATCGCCGAAAATATTGAGCACTTAACCGAAAAGAAAATTTTACCAATACTAATGCCTTACGATATAACAGGCTCAACAAGATATGTTGATTTCTTAACTACAAAACCTGTCAGAGAGACAACCAAAAGCCAGGTAAATTACGTTGTTGCAGATACTGAGGAGTGGGAGCAAGGAGTTGCTAAAAAACTTGAAGATATGCCCGAAGTAATGACTTATGCTAAGAATCAGAGTTTAGGATTTTATATACCGTATGAACATCAGGGTGTATCAAGGCAGTATGTCCCTGATTTTATTGTTAAGCTCCAAATGCCTGATAAGTCTGTTTTACATTTGATAATAGAAGTAACAGGCAAAAAGGATGATAAAAAAGTTATAAAAGTTAAAACTGCAAGGGAGTTCTGGATTCCCGCTATAAATAATTCAGGTAAATTTGGTAATTGGGCTTTTATAGAAATTAGCGATATCTATAACTCTCAAAATATGATAAGAGCAGGGATAGCAAAGGGGTTCCAAAATATTGAACAGGAATTTTTTATGAAGTAAACTTTTTCTGTTTTTTTAAGCTGCTGTAAAAACAATGTTTCCTATATTTTTGTGTTTTCTCATGTCGATTTATAGTGATATTTACGAAGGAAAACACTATATGTTTATTGTTTAAACATATAGTGAAAGTTAATATGTATATCAAATCAACGTATTCATTATTCAAAAATCTATAACAAATAAGTATTATGAAACAGGAATTGATCAAAGAATTATTTGAAAAATTTGAAAATTCCCGCTATATCCACCAGGGTGTTGAGTGCTGGAGCGCAAGAGAATTACAAACCATTTTAGGCTATGCCAAATGGGAAAATTTTTCAAAGGTGATTGAGAAAGCTAAAACTGCCTGCCAATTCAGTGGTGTTGAGGTTTCCAATCATTTTCCCGATGTCGGGAAGATGATTGAGCTTGCCAAAGGAGCAGTAAGGCAAATAGATGATATTGCTTTAACAAGATATGCCTGTTACTTAGTTGCCCAAAACGGCGACTCTTCAAAAAGCGAGGTTGCTTTTGCTCAGACATATTTTGCCATCCAGACTCGCAGGCAGGAATTAATTGAACAGAGGTTACTGGAAACCGAAAGAGTTAATGCCAGGGAAAAACTTTCCAGGTCAGAGAAGAAGCTCTCAGGTATTATTTATGAGCGCGGAGTAGATGAAAAAGGCTTTGCTATTATCCGTTCTAAAGGTGATAAAGCTTTATTCGACGGGTTTAACACTTCCGATATGAAAACAAAATTGAATGTGCCGGCTAAAAGACCGCTTGCGGATTTCTTGCCGACCTTAACCATAAAGGCAAAGGATTTTGCGACTGAGCTTACAAGCCATAACGTGCTTGAAAAGGTATTAAGCGGCGAAAAACTGATAGAATTAGAGCACATTGATAATAATGCCGCTGTCAGAACGATTCTTTTGCAGCGGGGCGTTAAACCCGAACAACTGCCTGCGGAAACAGATGTTAAGAAAATAAAACGAAAACTTGAAAGTGACCAAAAGAAAGTACTTAAAGATGTTAAGAAACTAAAAGGCAGAAAGAAATAAATTGGCAAAGAAAAAAACAAAATCACCCACAGAAGCGGCGCCTGTCGAATCATACAAACACGATAAAAAACGCGTACGCATTCCCACACAGGAAGAATCGGTCAAGCTTACCCCAAAACAGAAACAGCCTGTAAAGAAAAAATATGACTATGACCCTTCCTTAGACCCGCAGCTTATTTGGGCAGGTAAAAAAGAACAGGGCACAGAGCTTGCCGTGCCAACAGTGCCAATTTATGTGCAGGAAAAAATTGCGCCTGAAGCTATAATTGCAATGCTAAAGCTTGGCGGCGACCAGAAGGATTCGCAAATGCTTTTATTTGGTGAAACCGCTGAAACTCAATACGCAAAATCTGTGGAGTTTTATGAGCACGAAGATAACTGGCAGAACAGGATGATACTTGGCGATAGCCTGCTTGTTATGAACAGCCTATTAGAAAAAGAAAAAATGCGCGGCAAAGTGCAGTGCATTTACATTGACCCGCCTTATGGAATTAAATTCGGCTCAAACTGGCAGGTTTCAACCCGTAAAAGAGATGTAAAAGATAAGCTTGAAGATTTTATTAGACAGCCTGAACAGGTAAAAGCTTTTCGTGATACATGGGAGCTTGGCATTCATTCATACTTAAGTTATTTGCGTGAAAGATTACTTTTGAGCAGGGAAATGTTAACAGATAGCGGAAGCTGCTTTGTTCAGATTAGTGATGAAAATGTACATCTAATTAGATGTTTAATGGATGAAGTATTTGGAAGTGAGAATTATATAAATCAAATAGCTTTCCAAAAGACTGGTTATTTGGGAGGAAATTTTCTTGATTCTACTTATGACTATATAGTATGGTATGGTAAAAATAAAAATCAAACTAAGTATCGTACTATATTCCAAGAAAGAGATAAAATTGCACTTTTGAGATATAATTATTTAGAATTAAAAGATCATAGTAGCGTTAAATTAACAAAAGAACAAATGTTGTCTGGTGATTTGCAAGAAGGTAGGCGTTGGAGGGATAAAAGTTTACTTTCTGATGGAGAAACAAAAGGTGAATCTTCAAAAAATTTTGTTTTTAATGATAGAGAATTTGAACCAAATAAAGGTAAACATTGGAGTACTAGTATAAAGGGTTTAGAAAGACTAGCATTCATAAATAGAATAGTATTATTTAAAAATAAACTAAACTTCAAATCTTACCTAGATGATTTTCCTTTAATACCAATTGGGGTGGTTTGGAATGGAATGATGATTGGGACTGATTTAGATTATGTAGTGCAAACTTCTGTTGAAGTTGTAAAAAGGTGTGTATTAATGACTACAGATCCTGGAGATATAGTGTTTGACCCAACCTGTGGTAGCGGAACTACTGCTGTAGTCGCAGAGCAATGGGGCAGGAGGTGGATAACAACAGATACATCTCGTGTAGCATTGGCAATTGCGAGAACTAGACTTATGAGTGCTAAATATTCTTATTACAGACTCAAAGATAAAAATAGTCTTTCAATGGGTTTTGAATATAAAACAATTCCTCATGTTACACTTAAATCACTAGCAAACGATGAACCGCCTGAAACAGAAATACTTTATGACCAACCATTTGAAGTTAAAGATGTTGTAAGGGTAACGGGTCCGTTTACTGTTGAGTCACTCTCGCCTCACAGGGTATCAGATGCGCAGGAAATGCTTTCAACTGAACGCTTTGTCGAAATTGTAATTTCAAACATGCTTAAAGCGGGTGTGCAAACCGGTGATAAAGGCGCAAGGGTTGAGTTTGAAAACCTGGATATACTGCCGGGCGGTCCCGAAATTCAGGCATTGGGCGAATACAGAACAAACCAAGGATTAAAAAAAGCGGCTGTTGCAATAGGTCCTGAGTTTGGCAGTGTTGATGATGATTTTATCAGGGACGCATCATTTACGGCTAAAAAATTTGCAAGCCTGCTTATAGTTGCGGCTACATCATTTGAAGCCACTGCATTTAGTGAACCTGACAAAATAAACGGTTTGCAGATAATGAAAGTAAAGATAAACCCTGATCTTTCTATGGGTGATCTGTTAAAGAAAACAGGTTCAGGTAATTTATTCATAGCATTCGGTATGCCGCAGTTTGATGTAAAGAAAGAGAAAGACGGGTATTCAGTAGAAATAAAAGGGGTTGATATATACGACCCTGTTAAAAGCGAGATACGCTCAAGCGGCTCCGGCGACCCTGACCACGATATTGCGGCATGGTTCATAGATACAAATTATAATGGCGAAGCTTTTTTTGTTACACACGCGTATTTCTTAGGCGGCAATAAACCTTATGAAAAATTAAAGAAAGCTTTAAAAGCCGATATTAGTGAGGAACTTTGGGAAGAACTGTATTCAACCAAATCACGCTCGTTCCCCAAACCCGCAACCGGCAAAATTGCCGTTAAGGTAATAAATCACTACGGCGATGAAGTTATGAAGATTGTAGAAGTTTAATTATATTTTCGGTAGTGTATCACAATTTATGATTTCGATAGTTGATGTAGTAATTGACAATTCCGTAATGCATTAGTTCGGACTTTGAAAAGCAAATAGTCTTCCTTTG
>JAYTUN010000066.1:0-8507 GCA_043744495.1 Ignavibacteria bacterium | reverse complement strand
GGTTCAGGCAGGCCGACGAAGAAAGATAGAAGGCTTATAGATAAGGTTAAAAGTTTGAAGGTTTGAAGGTTCAAAGGTAAATAAGTTGAATAAATTTTTTTTAGCGCCTTCTAAGTTTCTAAATTTAAAGCTCTTAAATCCAAAAATGAAACATTTTTACATTTAAACTGATTTATATTATTAGTAATTTCGTACAACAAATCTAAAAGAAGGAGTTTCTTATGTTATCAAATAAGCTACAGGGCGAACTGAACAAGCAGATGAACAATGAATTTTTTGCTGAATACGAGTATCTTTCAATGGCAGCATACTTTCATGTAATGAACCTTGACGGCATAGCAAATTATTTTCACGTGCAGGCACAGGAAGAGCATTTCCACGCAATGAAAATATTCCACTATATACTTGATAAAGGCGGCAAGGTTGAGCTTCAGCAGATAGCAAAACCTGATATCGATTTTGCATCACCTGTTGAAGTGTTTGAAAAAGCTCTAGCACATGAAAAAAAGGTAACAAAATCTATTAACGACCTGATGGATGAAGCCATGAAAGAAAATGATCATGCTGTTAACAACTTTTTAAGATGGTATGTTGATGAGCAGGTTGAAGAAGAAGCATCAGCAGGCAAAGCTTTGGGCAAGATGCAGATAATAGGCGGCAAAGGCGAAGGTCTGTTAATACTTGACCAGGAGTTTGCAGGCAGATCTTTTGTACCACCTACAGCGTAAATTATTTTTTTTTGAAAATTATTTCCTTACAGGGGAAGCAATAATATGTCTTCCCCTTTTATTTAACTACTATTTTAATATTTAACATCAATTTTTAAATGCATAATCCAAACGAGCTGAAGAAAAAAACCGCAATGGACTTCAACAGGAAAAAATATACCGATGAAACCCTGCTTGAACTGTACAAAGCAATACTGCTTCCGCGTATGATTGAAGAAAAAATGCTGCTCAACCTGAGGCTTGGTAAGATAAGCAAATGGTTTTCAGGTATAGGACAGGAAGCTATATCAGTAGGCGTTACAAAGGCTATGGATAGCGACGAATATATTCTTCCTATGCACAGGAATTTGGGAGTGTTTACCTCACGCAACATTCCGCTTGATAAGCTTTTTATGCAATTGCAGGGCAGTTACAATGGATTTTCAAAAGGCAGAGAGCGTTCATTTCATTTTGGCACGAATGATTATCATATAGTTGGAATGATAAGTCATTTAGGACCACAGCTTGGCATTGCTGATGGTATCGCGCTTGCTGAAACACTTAGTAAATCAATTGGAAATACCCCATTATCCGATAAGGAATATAAAAGCCTCAAAATCACAACAGTCTTTACAGGTGATGGCGGAACGAGTGAAGGTGATTTCCACGAGTCATTAAATGTTGCCGCTGTTTGGAATCTACCTGTGATATTTATAATTGAAAATAATGCATACGGACTTTCAACTCCAGTGAGCGAACAGTACAAATGTAAAGCGCTTGTTGATAAAGCTATTGGATACGGAATGGAATCTTATCAAATTGACGGGAATAATCTGCTTGATGTTTACGACAGGATATTGACACTGAAAAACAGCATGAAGAAGAAACCGCGTCCTGTGCTGATAGAGTGTATGACATTCCGCATGCGTGGACATGAAGAAGCATCAGGAGTAAAATATGTACCAAAAGAGCTTTTTGAAGAATGGGCGGTAAAGGATCCTGTAAAGAATTATGAAGCATATTTGATAAAACAGGGTTTGCTGAATGAAACTACTATTCAGCAAATAAGAGAAAAATATAAAACTGATATTGAAACCGGGCTTGATACAGCATTTGCTCAGCCTAAGATAGTTCCCGACACCACTTATGAAGTAAGTGACGTTTATGCAAAGTTCGAACAAAAAGTTGCTGAGCCTGATAAAGATAAAGTAACTCCCCGCAGGTTTGTTGATGCAGTTTCTGACGGCTTAAGAGAATCGATGAAGAAGTTCGATAATCTTGTGTTAATGGGACAGGATATTGCAGAGTATGGCGGAGTGTTTAAGGTCACCGAAAATTTTTATAAGGAATTCGGAAAAGAGCGGGTAAGGAATACCCCATTATGCGAATCAGCAATTGTTGGCGCAGCGCTTGGACTATCCATCAAAGGATACAAGTCAATGGTGGAAATGCAGTTCGCTGATTTTGTTACCTGCGGGTTCAACCAGATAGTGAATAACCTTGCAAAAATAAATTACAGGTGGGGCGAGAATGCAGATGTAGTTATCAGAATGCCGACAGGCGGCGGCGTTGGCGCGGGTCCGTTCCACTCACAAAGCAATGAAGCATGGTTCACTCACGTGCCCGGACTTAAGGTCGTATATCCTGCTACGCCTTATGACGCAAAGGGTCTGCTGATAAGCGCAATTGAAGACCCAAATCCGGTGTTATATTTTGAGCATAAAGCATTGTACAGAAGCGTAAGCGGAGATGTACCGGATGGTTATTACAATCTGCCAATTGGTAAAGCAAGGTATGAAACCGAAGGCGATGATGTTAGTATTATAACATACGGTATGGGTATTTATTGGGCATTGAATGCTTTGGAAAACATGAAAGATATTTCGGCTGATATTATTGACCTGCGAACACTACTCCCATTAGATTACGAAACCATTGCCGAGAGCGTTAAGAAAACAGGTAAAGTAATTATACTGCACGAAGATACATTGTTTGGCGGTATTGGCGGCGAGATTGCCGCATGGATTGGTCAGAATTTATTTGAATACCTCGATGCCCCTGTAATGCGCTCAGGTTCACTTGATACCCCCATACCATTTGCCGCAGAGCTAGAGCAGAACTTCTTCCCGAAGGAAAGATTTAAAAAACAGTTGAGGGACTTGGTGGAGTATTAAAGATTTTTTTTACCGCAAAGACGCTAAGGCGCAAAGAATCATTGAACAATAATTTTCCGCTTACAATTAATTCACTCATTCCCAAACTATCCAGTTTGGGTATGAGGAAAAATAGATACGGTTTTCAAAGCTTCGGAATTTTTGCGGAAAAATAGGATAGTAGCAGATACTAATGTTATAATTTTTATTTCCTTCCCAAACCGGAGTTTTGAACGGAAAATTCGTGTGAATTCGCCTGACTTCCTGACTGCTCCTGCTCCAAAGGAGCCCCTTTGGGGCAGTTCGTTTTTTGAAAGTAGTAATTCGTGGTTAAAAAAAGTATGTATCCTTCGAATTATAGGATTATTGCTTCAGCTTTTTTTCAAGATCTGCTTTCATATCTTCATAGCCGGGTTTACCAAGTAGTGCGAACATATTTTTCTTGTATGCTTCAACTCCGGGCTGGTCAAACGGATTCACGCCAAGCAGGTAGCCGCTCACTCCGCAGGCTTTTTCGAAGAAATAAATAAGTTCGCCAAGGTTTTCTTCATCAATCTTACTTAAGCTAACTGAAATATTTGGCACACCGCCTTCCACATGTGCCAGCATTGAGCCAAGCTCAGCCATTTTGTTCACTTCACTTAAGCGTTTTCCTGCAAGGAAGTTCAGCTCATCCAAATTATCCTTATCTGATGGCACAGCAAGCAAATGTTTGGGAGTTCTAATACTAATGACCGTCTCAAAGATATTTCGCGTGCCTTCCTGCATCCACTGACCCATTGAATGAAGATCAGCCGTAAAATTCACACCCGCGGGAAAAATTCCTTTACCTTCTTTTCCTTCGGATTCACCATAGAGCTGTTTCCACCACTCAATAATATAATTTAAGTTAGGAGTAAAGCTTGCAAGTATTTCAATGACTTTGCGTTTTTTGTACAGGGCATTGCGCGCTGCGGCATACAAGTCTGAAGGATTTTCATCCATTGCAATTTTAGAACGTGTCAGTTCTTCCATTTGTTTAGCGCCGTTTAACAGAGCTGATATATCAAATCCCGCAGCAGCAATTGGTAATAAGCCAACTGGAGTAAGGACGGAAAATCTTCCGCCAACATCATCAGGTATTACAAATGTTTCATACCCTTGGGCATCAGCAATCTTTTTTAATGCTCCTTTGGCTTTATCCGTAACAGTGGCAATATGATCTTTAGCTATGTTCTTACCGTATTTTTCTTCGAGATGTGATTTAAAGAGTCTGAATGCTAAAGCAGGTTCTGTGGTAGTGCCTGATTTAGAAATAACAATTACAGAATAATCATGATCTTCAAGCAGATTCAACAACTCTGCGTGATAATCCGCTCCGATATTTTCTCCTGCAAAAAGTATTAATGGGGCTTTACGCTCTTTTTTACTTAATAGTGAATTAAAATTATTTGAGAGAGCATCAATTACTGCACGGGCGCCCAGATATGAGCCGCCTATACCTATAACTACAATTATTTCTGAATGCGAAGCAAGCTTTTTAGCGCAATCATTAATTTTAGATATTTCATCAAGTGAAATATTTGATGGCAGACGGAGCCAGCCAAGGTAATCACTCCCTTTACCTGATGAGCCGTATAATGCTTTGTTAGCATCAGCAACAGCGGGTTTAAATGAATTTATTTCCTTGACAGAAACAAAGCTGTATATCTGTTTAATGTTTAATTCAAGCATACTTAATACTTTATTAGATTAATACTTAATTTTGGTTAATAATTTATCCAGATAGAAATCGCCGAGTCTAAATTGCGATTTCATCTTTTCAATTTCAACAACTTTCAGCAAATAATTTTCTTCTATAAATTCATTCTTAACTGCTGTTATCATAATATTTTTGCTGGTATGATCGCCTGAGATGAATTCAAACACTTTCGTCTTGTAGCCATAAGATTCCAATACCAATGCCCTTAATCCATCTGTAATAAATGATGATAAATGTTCTTCAAGTATTCCGTGTTTAAAAATACTCTTAAGGTCCTCGGGTAAACAAAAATGTTTGCGTATATATTTCTGGCAGCATGGGGCAAGGATAATAATATCAGATTTCAGAGCGATTGCTTTGGCAATTGCATCATCAGTTGCAGTATCACAAGCGTGCAAAGCTATTACAATATCTGCAAACTTAAGCTTCATCTCATAAATTGAGCTGTTAAGGAAATCGAGTCCCGCAAAATCAACTTCGCCAGCAATACTGTTAGATAAAGCCACAAGCTCATCGCGCTGCTCAACACCCGTAACATTTGCTTTTATGCCAAGCTTTTCGTTGAGGAAATTATAGAGCGCAAATGTGAGGTAGCTTCTTCCGCTGCCAAAATCAACAACTTTAATTTTATCTTTATCTGCCAATTCACTCGATTCAATAAGTGAATTTAAAATTTCTATGAACTTATCCACTTGACGGAATTTATCATACTTATCGCCTTTAACTTCACCTTTTGAATTTGTAATTCCAAGCAGGTTAAGGTATTTATCCTTTGAATCTATATAGCGTGTCTTAATGCGGTTATGCTCTTTAATTTCAACCCTTGTAAATGAAGCCTTTCTTGTATATGTTCTTGGGACGCGTTTTTTGTTGTATTCAATTACATAATCATTTTTTATTGTGAATAAGCCCCCAAAAAGAAAATGTTTACCTATTTCATCGCTGATAATACTTATTGCTTCATCTGTAGTATGGTTTTTATACACATCACGTGTTTTATATTTATAGCGGAATGCTAGCTTAACATCTTCTTTTATCTTAACAAGAGAAATATAAATATTTTCAAGCCCATCTTCTGCTCCTCTGTATTTGCCCAATGTGAATTTAACAAAAATGTTATCTTTTAGTGAGCTCCCGATGAGATCCATAAACTCGCTTTTAATATCTCTGTCTTCGTTATCTTTTCTTTTGCTATCTTTACCCATTTTATTAGTAATTATTGATTAGTTTTATAGCGAATAAATTTTTCAATTTATAATTCCTTTTGGAGTCATTCTAATGTAACTTATTTCCACCAAACTACGGAATATTATCTTGAATGAAGCAATATACGCTTTAAACTCCACGGGTATAATCCAAAATTTTGTTCTGCAATTAGGCACATTATCATTTATGCAGAAGTCATTAAGCGGCGAGTTGGGTTCATCCTGTTCATGGAAATAAATTTTGAAATATATTTTGAATGCAGGGATATTAGGATCTGTAAGTTTTTCAACGGTCATAAAAAGATTAAACAAAATTAATAATAATTTTTATCTATAACTCTATAATCCTGAAGTCCGAAGAGCTAATACTTGGTTTTACCTATATACATTGTTTTTCGTTCTACCTCTCTTTCATTTTCTGTTTTTACATTATGAATGCTGTATTCTTCAAACTCATACGGGATAACGGAGGTTCTCTGCAGCCTTCCATCAACAAGCATCGAATCACTTCCGCAAGAACTATCTGAAAGAGTGAAGTATCCGCCTTCTAATACTTCCCTTTTCATTATAGTAAAATATATTTTACTGTTTTTAAACTCCCAATAACCCATGTAGGATACGTTTCTGTTAGAGCAATCCATTTGATTAAAAAAGAAAATGAACGTTCCGTCATCCTTGAAATAGAATGTATCATCCCAGCCGGCAGCAAGAACACCAGAGGACTGCCACATACCATATATATCACTTTTACTTTGCGAAAAGTTTATTAGCGGAAGGAGAATTAAAAGAAGCAAGTAAATTTTCATATATGTATTATTTATTATCCAGTTTATTCTTTTCGCCAGTTATCATTAAGTAAGAAAAACTTCGCAAATGCAATCCCATTATCAAACCAAGAAAACATGCTTTTAAATGACCCCACCTTACAGAATTAAGTTTTTCGCCTTCAAACATTTTTTTAATTACAAAACTAACCACTGTAAATGGTGCATGCATAACTGAAGGTGCAACACGAAATGAAAGATTGGTTACTTCAATATTTACAGCGCCGCATTTTTCAAGCCGGGCAGTCACTCCCTTTACATTAGGGAAAGATGGCAAAGCCCACCCTTTGCATATTTCATAATAGCAATATTTTAATAAAAAATTAAACTTAGATGATGAACGTTTTAAAAATCCATCAACAATAACAAACCGCTTACCGGGCTTTAGCACCCGCAGCAATTCCTGAACGAATGCTGCTTTATCCTCACCCGGGCAGTGACATGCGCTTTCAAGCGCGTAAGCTGCATCGGCGGAGTTATCTTCAAACGGCAGATTAATATAGTCGCCTTTTATAAGCTCAATGTTGCCGTCTATTCCAGCTTTTTGATTTAGCTCCTTAGCTTTTTGGATCTGCCACTCGACAATTGTGATTCCTTTCACTTTTTTACCGGGATAAATCTTTGCAAATGTCCGGCATGGAGCGGCTAAGCCGCAGCCAAGATCATAAACTAATTTATCATCATCACCAAGTTTTAATTTTTCAAGAACAAACCTGTTCATAAGCTCAAGCATCGGTTCGCGTCTGAACGGATTCATGCCAAAGCTGTATAACCCGAAATGCATATTGTATTCAGGGCTCCACTTGCCATAATCAAGTCCCGTATCTTCGTAATATGTTACAACATTCTGAGCGTTATCATTTGCTCTATGCTGAGGCTGCTCTTTACTTTTCAGGATGAAATATTATTTATATTTCAGGTTTATTGTTTAATTTATTCTTATTTTTTAACCGCTTTAATAGAATACATCAAAGGCATTTTGCCTTCAAGACCCTTGATTTCCCAAAACCCAAGCTCATTTTTAACTGTATTGTTGAAACAGTTATAATAGCTGTATGGATATTCCTTAAACTCTGTAATAGCCATGTTTTGTTTCAATAATGATGAAAAAACCTCATCCAAAGGATGATTCCACCCGTATGATAACAGTTTAATATCTGCATTTTTATCAGCATACGAGCCTGTTGCTTCCTCTATAATAGCTTCTATATTAAAATATGAATATTTAAAATGTGTGAAGTCATCGTCAAACATCCAAACAACCGGGTGAAAATCAGCGATAAAGAACACCCCGCCGGGGTTGAGGAAGTGAGAAACAATTTCCGCCCATCGGTCAAGATCAGGCAGCCAGCCAATTGTACCATAAGAAGTAAATACAATATCGAATTTTTTATCAAGAACATTCCTCAGGTCATATATATTTGAGCATTCAAATTCTGCATCAAGGCCAAGTTCATCATTGAGCTTAATAGCTTCATCAATAGCTTTATTTGAGAGGTCAATACCTGTTACTTTAGCCCCAAGCTTTGACCATGAAAGTGAATCCATTCCAAAATGGCATTGTAGGTGGAGCAGAGATTTTCCTTTTACATCGCCAAGTGATTCCATCTCCGCAGAATTAAGTGATAACTTCCCCTTTTTAAATGACTCTACATCATAGAAATCTGATTTAACGTGAATGGAAGTTTTCTTATTCCAAAACTCACTGTTTACTTCAATGTATTTTTCCATTAATAATTAATGTTTGTTAAAACTTAATTGCCACGACCTAAAGAGGCTGTCTCAAAACTACTTTTGCGAGGAGCGAAGCGACGAAGCAATCTCATAAATTCAACTAAATTTAGTTATTATGTGATCTTCCTCTCGTTCTAATCAAT
>JAYTUN010000065.1:0-2233 GCA_043744495.1 Ignavibacteria bacterium | reverse complement strand
TTGGATTTATAGCATTAGGCATCTTTGCAATTATTTTATATTTTTATTCTAAAACTTTTGATTTTATTCAGGATGATTCATTCATAACATACCGCTATGTAAAAAATTTCACTGAAGGTAACGGTCTTGTATTCAATATTGGAGATCGTGTTGAAGGTTATACATGTTTTCTATGGGTAATTGTACTTTCGGTAGTAAAATCGCTTGGATTTAATTTTATATCGGCATCACAGGTACTTGGAATAATTTCGTCAATGCTTACTTTACTTTTCACATATTATATTTCATCAAGAATTTTCCCAAAAGATAAAGGCTCTGCATTTAATTTAGTTTTCTCGCTTGGTGCAGTTGCGCTGCTTGCAACAAACGGTTCATTTGCATACTGGGCAGTAAGCGGTATGGAAACAGGTCTGTTTGGAGCGCTTATCACTCTTGGAATTTACCTTTATTTGAGGGAGCTTAACGATAATCAGGATTCGTTTCCGCTTTCATCAATCGTTTTTTTATTCGCATCACTTACCAGACCCGAAGGCAACCTGATATTTGCAGTAACCGTCCTTCATAGAATCATCATAACATATAAACAAAAAAGAACTTCCGGGGTTGACCCCATAAAAGTACTGTTTGGAAAAAATAATTTATTGTGGCTTGGCTTATATATAGTTCCTGCATTGATATTTATGATATGGCGATATTCATACTACGGGTATTTAATGCCAAATACTTTTTATGCCAAGACAGGCTCATCGCTGGAATATTATTCAGCCGGACTTGACTATACCTGGACATTTTTGAAATCTTATGGTTTTTACGGATTGTTTGTACTAATAGCTTTATACACACTTACTTCAAAAGAAAGATTATACAGCTATCTTTATCTATTGATGATATTTTTTATCTTCACCTTTTATGTAATTTTTGTAGGCGGAGATGTATTAAGACCTAACAGGTTTTTTGTCCCCATAATGCCGGTGTTTTTTATTCTTGTGCAGGAAGGCTTTGCAATGCTGATGGAGCTTTTTGATAAGAAACGCGAAATAGCAACAGGAGCAATTGTTGGAGTTATACTCATAGGTGGAATTTCGTACTATACATACAGCAATGAAGCCGAGACCATCAAAGGATATGCTGATCTTGAAAAGGGACTGGTTGAAAAAATGAAAATTACCGCCAACTGGCTTAAAAATAAACAAACCCAGAATGGCAAGCCTCTAAGAGTTGCAGCTACTACAATAGGAGCAATATCATACTATTCTGAGGTAATATTAATAGATATGCTTGGGCTTGCTGATAAGGAAGTTGCACATAATCCAAAACCAATACCTGAAATTTCAAGCAAAGAAGTAGGCTGGAGAGAGCGGAATTATAATGTAGAATACATCATCTCTCGCAAGCCTGATTATATTTATTTTTCTACAGGAATTAAGCCAAGCGCTTATGCTGAGCGAGGTTTGTTTACAAATGATGAGTTTATGAAGTATTACTATCCGTATTATTTTACTGTAAAGGAATACAACTTCACAGATATTATGTATAAAAGGAAGTCGGATAGCGAAGCGGCAAATTATGCAGAACTGCCGCCCAACCCCAACTACCAGAAATCATTTGTTAACCTGTATAACCAGGCTATGAATACGCAGAAGGATAAGACAAAAACTCAGGAAGCAATAAATTTATACACACAGGCAATGGCATTGGGTCCAACAGGCTGGGGAACTCCTTACCAAATGATAGGCGACTTATTTTTGCAGCTTAAGGATAAAGATAAAGCTTTTGTAAATTACAAAAAAGCAATTGAGCTTGATGATTATAATGTAATGGCTCATTATTACTTATATCAGCTTTATACCGAAAAAAACGATACTGCCAATGCAATGGCTAATTTAAATAAAATAAAAGAATATGCTCCTGAGATGTTAAGCAGGTAAATGTTAAGCAGGTAAATGCAAAGCAGGTAAATTTATAATATGGCGTTGTATAATGATATAAAAATATATTTCAAGATGATGTTCAATTACAAACCAAAAACTTTTTGGAATGAACTGCTTACAAATTCATTTGACCTGAAGGGTGTTGGACATTACAGGCTAAGTAATGAAGCGAACCTTAAAATGTATGAAGAAAAAAAAGCTATCCTTATTAAAGAAATGCAAACTGCCGGAGTTACCATAACTCCAAATACAAATATTGTTGAAATTGGCATAGGGGTTGGTTACTGGACAGACTTTTTTAA
>JAYTUN010000064.1:0-31222 GCA_043744495.1 Ignavibacteria bacterium | reverse complement strand
AAGCGGGTACCCTCTGGGTCATCTCATAGTGTTTTTAATTATGTAAAAGCTCAACAATTTAATAAATCCAATAAATTCACTATTTTTGTAAATAAATCAAGCAAATTTTGCATTTATTACTTAGAAATTGCCACATTATTTCACCTGCTGAAAATATTAACGGCAGGTTTGATATTTTGATTGTGAATGGTGTAATTAACCAGATGGGTGTTATATGGCAGCATGTAAGGGAAGTGATGCAATATGACCTAGCCGGAAAAATCATTGTGCCCGGATTTTTTGATATGCACGTTCACTTCCGTGAGCCCGGGCAGATGCACAAAGAAGATATTGATACCGGTAGTTTAGCTGCGGCACACGGCGGCTTTACGGGTGTTATGACAATGCCCAATACAACACCACCTGTTGATAACATAGAAGTACTTAAAGCGAACGTAAAGAGGTCAGATGGGAAAATTGTTAATGTATATCAATCAGCCTGTGCAACAGTTGGTAGAAAAGGAGAAATAGTTGCTGATATTGAATCTTTGATAGAATCCGGTGCATTTGCAATTACTGATGACGGCAGTCCGATTGCTGATGATAAAATTATGAAGGAAATATTAATGCGAACTGCAAAATTCGCTAAACCTGTCGTTCAGCATTGCGAAGTTATGAGTATTACTAATGGCGGCATTATGAATGAGGGAGATGTATCAAAAAAACTTGGAGTAAAAGGTATATCAAACGCATCAGAATATAAAATTATTGAAAGAGATATTGCATTAACAAAAAAGGTTGAAGGTTCTCATTATCACATTCAGCATATTAGCACCAAAGAAGCAGTTGAAATGGTAAGAAAAGCAAAAAAAGAAAATGTTAATGTTACAGCAGAAGCATGTCCCCATCATTTTATTTTAAATGATGAGGCAATTCTTCAATACGGAACAAATGCAAAGATGAATCCGCCGCTAAGAACAGCTAAAGATGTAGAAGCTGTTATAGAAGGATTAAGGGACGGAACAATTGAAATAATCTGCACTGACCATGCGCCTCACACAGCAGATGAGAAATCACAGCCTCTGGATAAAGCACCGTTTGGTATAGTTGGACTTGAAACCTCAATAGGTTTAACTTATACATACCTTGTTGATAAAGGTATAATTACACTCGAAGAAATGATAAATAAAATGTCTGTAAATCCCCGCAGGCTGCTTGGACTTAAAGATATAAGTATTAAAGTAGGCTCACCTGCAAATCTTACAATATTAGATGTAAATAAAACATGGAAAGTAGAATCAGATAAGTTTCACTCAAAAAGCAAGAACACACCATTTGAAGGCTGGGAGCTAAAATGTAAACCGGTTGGAGTAGTAAATAATCTACAGCATCTTATTAATATTTAAAGCAACTTATTCATATCAAATTAGTATAAATAATGTCAAATTTAAAGATAAAGAATTCATCTGATCAGATTGAAGTGAAAACAGTTTTTTGTGTAGGCAAAAATTATGTAGATCATATTAATGAAATGAAAATCCCGGGGTTGGATAATGAAATCCCCGAAACACCTGTGATATTTCTTAAGCCTTCTACTGCAATTGAAACTGCCGGTAATGTTGTAAAGATACCCAGGTTTGACGGGAAAGCGATTTCTGATAATCTGCAAAATGAAGTGGAGCTTGTTATAGTAATTGGAAAAGATGGTGATGATATAGCAGAGGAAAATGCATACGAATATGTTTACGGGTATGCAGTGGGGATCGATTTTACACTGCGTGACCTGCAGACTGAAATGAAGAAAAAAGGCAAGCCTTGGGCTGTTGCAAAAGGATTTAAAACTTCATCGCCTGTATCTGAAATTACAAGAATTGAAGATATTAAGGATATTCAGAATTTAGATATTAACCTCACTGTAAATGATGAAGTTAAACAGGCAGGTAATACAAAGCTTATGATATTCAGCGTAAATTATATCATTCATTATCTATCTTTCATTTTCGGTTTACGAAAAGGTGATATAATTTTTACTGGTACACCTGCTGGCATTACAAAGCTTAATACAGGTGATAAAGTATTAGCAGAAATACAGGATATAGGCAAATTAAATGTTATCATAGGATAAAGTATTTTTTGAATAAGAATATAAAACATATATATGCCATTCTGGCAGGAATAATTTGCCTGGTAATATATATACTAACCCTGCATCCGGCAGTTGGATTTATTGATAGCGGAGAGCTTGCTGCTGCTTGCTGCACTTTTGGTGTCCCTCATCCCACAGGATATCCATTATTTTTGTTACTTGGATATATTACAGCTCATTTACCTTTTGGCAGCTCTGTAATTTACAGGTTAAATATGTTGAGCGCAGTTGAAAGCGCAGCAGCTGTTATTGTTACTTATTATTCTGCTTTAATTTTAATTGAATATATATTCACTAAGCTGAATTCACTTACAGGAAAGAAGCAGCCAAATAAGAAATCAAAAAAAACTGAAATTTCAGAGCAGGATCATCATAAAAAAAGAAATATTTCAGATTTTACAACATTGCTTTATACATTAAGCTTTTTTACTGCAGTTTGCGCCGGATTAACAAAAACATTCTGGTTTGATGCGACACAAATAGAGGTATATGCTCTGCATTCGTTATTTATAAGCCTTATAGTATATTATTCATTAAGAATACTAGTAAGCTTAAATGAACCTGTTAAAAAGAACTGGATAGTGTTGTTTATAATTCTTGGGCTGAGTGCTGCAAACCACTCAACTACAATTTATTTTATTCCTGCATTATTTTATATGTTCTATCTTCAGTTCAAAACTGACAGTATATATGCAAAAAATCTTTTACCGTTAGGTTTATTAATTATTCCTGGAATACTTCTATACGGAGTATTAATAGTCAGTTCGTCTGCCAGTCCATATCTGAACTGGTCAGATGTACAGAATATCAGTAACCTGCCGGGACATCTAAGGGGATCAGATTTCAGCCAGTTGATGTTTTCATCAACTGCTAAATTTAGCGATAATGCTTTTTCTTTCTTTGAAAATTTGCCCGGAGAGTTCGCAATTATTCCGTTAATCTTTTCGGCTACTGGCTTAATTCTGCTATGGAATACTTTTAAGAATTTTGTTATTTATATTCTTTTATGCTTTGCATTTACATTGTTGTATTCGTTTAATTACAGCACAATTGAAATAAACTCGTTTTACCTTTTAGTATTTTACCTGATTAGCTTAATTGTACCTGCGGGAATATTATATCTCATATCATTTGGCAGTCCGCAAAAGATATTATCATATAAAGCTGAACCCAGGGGGTACATAGTTAAGACAGCTGTTATCGGGCTATTAATTTCGGTTTTTTCTGCAGCGTATAACTACAAAGAAAACGATAACAGCAGTAATTATGCAAATGTAGATTTTACTTTGAACGCAGTAAACTCGCTGAAAAATAATTCTGTATTGATAACTTATGACTGGAGTTATCTTTATTCTGCATCTATGTATTACCAGCTGGTTGAAAAAATCAGGACCGATGTAATGATTATTAACATTAAGTTCTTTTCTCTGCCATGGTATTTAAAATCGATAAGCAAATATTACCCTGATGTATATTCATTGATAAAAAATGAAGCAGAAGAATATATACATTCCTATGAAGCAAAAGAGAAAACAAGAGAAATAAAGCTTAGCTCACTTATTACTGTATTTATTTCAAAGTGCGTAGAAAAATATCCTTTATATCTTACTATTGATGTTATTTTAAGCAAAGAAATGAAACAGTATTTTGTTAATAATAATTTGAATGCAAGCGGTTTGCTTTACAGTGTTAATCCAAAATCTACAGCTTATGATCCAACAGCAGGAATAGATGCACTTGGTTATCCATTCAGAAAATTTGATCCAAACTCCTCTCATAAAAAAAATATGTTTAGTGTAATACCCGGTATGTATTTTGAATCCGCATATTATCATTATAATAATAAAAATTTTGAATTATCTTTGAAGTTCATAGATAAAGCATTGGATTTTGACCCCACTTTCAGGGATGCTTTAAACTTAAAAAGAGTAATCACTACACAGAATAAATAATGGAAAAATATATATTTGAGCGCTAAAATTATATCAATTTGTCTGCCAAAAGGCGGAGTTGGAAAAACTACTACTGCGGTGAATCTGGCTGCCTCGCTTGCTGTAGCAGAAAAAAAGACTCTATTAATTGATGCTGATCCTTTTGGAGCTTCGGCTATGTCGCTTGGCTTTACACCTGAACGTGTTAAAGCAGGAATAGCGGAAGTATTCAGCTTTACACATTCACTGGAGCATGCAATTCACAAAACAGAGCTAGAGTACCTTGATTTTGTTCCATCAAATGTAAACACTATTCAGCGTGATGAACGATTTTCAAAGATCTCTGAAAACCGTGTGGTGCTTAAGAATGCAATACGCACAGCAGCGCAGCATTATGAGTATATTATTATTGACTGCCCTCCAATTATGCGCGGAATAGTTGCAAATGCATTAACAGCATCTACATCTGTTTTGATGCCTGTTAGGAGCGGACATTTTTCACTTGAAGCAATATCAAAACTTTTTAAATATATAGAGTACATTAAGGAAATTGCAAATCCACTACTTTACATAGAAGGTATTGTAATGACAATGTATGAATCAAATACTAAGGTTACTGAAATTTCTGAAAGAGAGCTTAAGCTGAGATATAACAAATATCTTTTTAAGACCTATATTCCAAGAAACAACATGATAACTGAATCAACGTTTTATGGAAAGCCGGCAATATTATATAATGTAAATGCAAATGTATCTATGGCATATCTTGAGCTTGCTTATGAACTTATCAACAAATACTCAGCAGAAAACCTGAAGAAAGTATAAATTACAACGAAATTATAAATTACAATGAAAGTATAATTCACTACGAAAGGATAATCATTTTTTGAAAGAGCTTTCAAAAATATATGAACCAAATGAAATTGAACTGAGACTTATTGATTTCTGGAATAAGAATAAATTCTATGCACCAGAGGAAAATTCCTCAAAGCCAAAATATTCAATTGTTATACCGCCGCCTAATGTTACAGGTAATCTTACAATTGGACACATGCTGAACAATACAATCCAGGATGTTTACGCGAGATGGAAGAGGATGTCAGGCTTCAACGTGTTATGGCTTCCCGGAAGCGACCATGCCGGTATTGCAACCCAAACAAAGGTAGAAGGCAAGTTAAGGGAAGAAGGGATTTCAAGGTATGATATTGGGAGAGAAAAATTTGTTGAAAAGGTTTGGGATTGGAAAGAAATATATCACAAAAATATTGTTACACAGCTTACAAGAATGGGCGCATCAGTTGACTGGTCTAAAGAGCGCTTCACAATGGATGAAGGCTTATCTAAAGCAGTTAGGAAAGTATTTGTTGAGCTTTATAAAGAAGGTTTAATTTATAAAGGAAAAAGAATAATTAATTGGGACCCCGAACAGCAAACTGCTTTAAGTGACGAAGAGGTTATTTATAAAGAGAAAAATGATAAGCTGTATTACGTAAAATATCCAATTGCCGAAGATAATAGCAAATTTGTTATCATAGCAACTACCAGACCCGAAACTATGCTTGGCGATACTGCAATTGCTGTTAATCCAAATGATGAAAGATATTCAGCAATAGCAGGAAAAAAAGTAATGCTGCCAATAGTTGAAAAAGCTATTCCTATAATTGCCGATGAATATGTTGATATGGCATTTGGCACAGGAGCGCTGAAAATAACTCCAGCTCATGATCCTAATGATTTTGAAATTGGCAGAAAATATAACCTAGAAACTGTTCAGGTAATAGATCACACAGGCAAAATGAATGAGCATGCCGGACGGTATTCTGGTTTAGACCGTTTTGAAGCAAGGAAAAAGATACTTGAAAAACTTGAAGAGCTTGGGCTGATAGAGAAGATTGAAGATTACACTCATAATGTCGGATTTAGTGAGCGGGGAGATACGATGGTTGAACCATTTCTATCTGACCAGTGGTTCGTTAAAATGAAGCAGCTTGCAGAACCTGCATTGAATGCCGTTGTTTCAGGTGAAATTAAGTTTCATCCTGAGAGGTGGATAAAAACTTATGAACACTGGATGAAAAATATCAGGGATTGGTGTATTTCACGTCAGCTTTGGTGGGGTCACCAGATACCTGTTTGGTATAACAAAAACAACGATGAAGTTTATTGCGAAATAGAAGATCCAAAAGATATAGAGAACTGGGAACAGGATCCCGATGTACTTGATACATGGTTCTCTTCATGGTTATGGCCGTTTTCAACAATGGGCTGGCCTGATGAAACTGAAGACCTGAAGAAATTCTTTCCCACTGATTTTCTATCAACTGCAGCAGATATAATTTTTTTCTGGGTTGCAAGGATGATAATGGCTTCAATTGAATTTACAGGGAAAATACCCTTCAAAGATGTTTATTTCCATAACATTATTCGTGATGCTACAGGCAGAAAGCTCAGTAAATCACTCGGTAACTCTCCTGATGTAATTGAAGTAATGAATAAATACGGTACAGATGGGCTTAGGTTTACTCTTGTTTACCTCGCTCCGCAGGGGAATGATATTTTCTTTGCTGAGGAAAATTGTGAGATTGGCAGGAACTTCGCAAATAAGCTGTGGAATGCAGCTAGATTTTTATTGATGAAGAAGGAGCAATCAGCAGGTGCTAATAAACCATTTGAAAAAGATATATTTGATCTTTGGATAGAAAGCAGGCTGCAATCAGCAATAAAAGATTATCTTAAAGGGCTGAAAGAATATAAAATTAACGAAGCTTCACAAGCATTGTACGATTTTATTTGGGGCGATTTCTGCGACTGGTATATAGAAATTCTGAAAATTAAAGCTAATGATAACCCTGATTCCGCTGAGACTATCTTTGAAAATGCGATAAATATTTTCGAAGATTCCATAAAACTACTTCATCCTGTTATGCCGTTCATAACCGAAGAGCTTTGGCAGGGGATAAAACAGAGAAAAGAAAACGAGAGTATCACTATCAGCAATATGCCTGAGATCAATGAAAAGCTGATAGACCTATCAGCCGAACAGGGGATATCTTCATTCAAGCAGTTAATGGCTTCAGCCAGAAATATGAGAGCTGAAATGGGACTCAGCCCTTCTGTTAAATGTGATATTACTGTAAATTGTTCAAGTGATAAAGATGCCGAACTGCTTAATTCAAACAAAAATTATATTAAAGCTCTTGCTAAGATAGAAGAGTTTGAAGTTACAGTTAATAAAGATGCCCCAGCATTTAAATCTGTGTCAAGTGTTGTAGGTCCATACCAGCTTTATTTGAAGATGGATGGACTTATTGATGTTGAGCAGGAAAAAGCTAAATTGAATAAAGTGATTGAACGAACTGAAGGATTTATGGCATCAATTTCAAAGAAGCTTAGTAATCAGGGCTTCATCAGCAAAGCATCACCTGAAGTTGTGGAAAATGAAAAGAAAAAGCTTGAAGATAACAGGCTTAAACTTGAAAAGTTAATAGAACATTATCTAAAGATTCTTTGAATAAATTAAGACTTAGTAAAGGAATAAATTGAAAAATTTATTAATTTTTTTTGCTTTAATAGCTTTACCGTATTTTGCTTGTAACAAAACATGAGGCTGTCTCAAAAATACTTTTGCGAGGAGCGGAGCGACAAAGCAATCTCATAAATTCAACTAAATTTAGTTACTCTGCTATCTTGCTTAGCTTCGGAACATTTAAATAATGACTTTTGAGACAACCTCATGTTTTTGTAGCGGGGAAGGGATTCGAACCCCTGACCTTCGGGTTATGAGCCCGACGAGCTACCAGCTGCTCCACCCCGCGATATTATCATCAAATATACCATTATATTAAGAGTCCTTCAAGTTATGAAATTTTACCCTTTTTTGTAATTTTAAGCAATTATTTTGTAGAAAATAATCGTGCCACGAATCAACTTTCGTGCCACCAATACAGTGTTACAAAAATCTACAATAAATCGAGTGTTTAGAATTTCAAAAAATCAAAAATAGTTCTAATTTGGTGGCACGAATATCTTTTAATTGAATTTACCCTTTATTCGTTCCACGAAATTAGTAATTATGATAATTTAAACATGTCATAGAAAAAACGAACTATCATTGTTTATCGAAAACTCTATTCGTGGCACGAACATTTCTAGTTTCGTGGCACGAAAAATCTAAACAAGTATTTTAAAATAGGCATACTATCTCCATTTAATTTTAACAAAACCTTTGATAAATTTGTAACTTAATCTGAATAATTTGAAGAGTTCTACTGAAATACGACAGGATTTTCTGGACTTTTTCGCATCCAAAGGGCATAAAATTGTGCCATCGTCACCGGTTGTTCCATACGATGACCCCACACTGCTTTTCACCAATGCGGGAATGAACCAGTTCAAGGATGTATTCCTAGGCACAGGCACACGTGATTACAAACGCTGCGCTGATACGCAGAAATGCATTCGCGTAAGCGGAAAACATAACGACCTTGAAGAAGTAGGTCATGACGGCTATCACCATACATTTTTTGAAATGCTTGGCAACTGGTCATTTGGCGACTATTACAAAAAGGAAGCTATCGCGTGGGCGTGGGAGCTCTTAACAAAGGTTTGGGGACTTGATAAAAAAAGAATCTGGGTTACATACTTCAGGGAAGACCTAGAAACTAAAGAGCTTTGGGAAACACGGACAGATATAGACCATTCGCATATATTGAGCTTTGACGAAAAAGATAATTTCTGGGAAATGGGCGATACCGGTCCCTGCGGACCCTGCTCGGAAATACATTATGATTTCACTCCTAACGGATGCAAAGCAAGTGATGTGAACGCTGATAATCCCGATGTAATGGAAATTTGGAACCTCGTGTTCATTCAGTATAATCGTGATAGTGAAGGCAAGCTCCACGACCTGCCGCAAAAGCATGTTGATACAGGTATGGGATTTGAGCGTATTGTTCGTGTACTTCAAAATAAATCATCAAACTACCTTACTGATGTTTTTCTTCCCTTAATAAATGAGCTTATAAATATTACAAGTAAAGAGTATTCCGGCATATATGAAGCTCCTATGAATGTTATTGCTGACCATGTAAGAACGCTTACATTTGCTATCGGTGATGGAGCAATACCTTCAAATGAGGGCAGGGGATACGTTTTAAGGCGTGTATTAAGGCGCGCAGCGCGTTATGGCAGGAATCTGGATATGAGGACACCCTTTATCTATAAGCTGGTTGATACGCTTGTAGATACTATGGGGCATGTTTTCCATGAGATAGTTGAAAAGCGGGAGTTCATAAAGGAAGTCATACAAGGCGAGGAAGAAAGCTTTAATATTACGCTTGATAAGGGTCTGGCTTTATTTAATGAAGAAGTTGAGAGAATGAAATCCGCAGGAGAGAAAACATTCAGCGGTGAAGTGGCATTTAAGCTGCATGATACATATGGTTTTCCGGTTGATTTGACTCAGCTTATGGCAAGGGAAATTAATTATTATGTAGATGCCTCAACATTTGATATATTAATGGAGCGACAAAGAAAGCGGTCGCATAATTTAGTTGATACTACTGTCACGAATGAAAGATTTTATGTTATTTCTGATAATGAATCAAATAAATACAAAACGAAGAGGTTAATTTATGATAATGTTGCATCAACAGAAGCAACTATATTGCAATCTGGTAATGAAGAAGGATTTGCTTTCTTTATATTTGATAAAAGTCCTTTTTATACTGAATCGGGTGGTCAAGTAAGTGATTCAGGTAATATTATTATTCAAGATAATACTTATCAAATTTATGATGTCTATCCAGACAAGGATAAAACTAATATTATTCATTTAGTTTCTTGTGATGAATATGTTGTTCCATGGACAGGTAAAAAGGGTATTCTTAAAATTGATTATGAAAGAAGGCTTTCTATTCAGCGCAACCACTCAGCAACACACATAATGCATGAAGCATTGAGGAGAGTATTAGGCTCACATATTAAACAAATGGGATCATACCTTGATGATGAGGTGCTTAGGTTTGATTTTCCGCATTTCCATAAGCTTAAACCTCAGGAAATTACGGATATCGAGCAGATAGTGAATGATAAAGTTCAGCAGAAGATAAATGTTTATGCTGAGGAAATGCCTATAGAACAGGCCAATAAGATTCCCCATGTAAAAAAGTTTTTCGGTGATAAATACGGCGAAATGGTACGTGTGGTATTCATAGATGATAAGTTCAGCATTGAATTGTGCGGAGGTACACATGTTAAGAATACTTCTGATATCGGGCTATTTAAGATTGTAAGAGAAGAGAGCATTTCAGCCGGCACACGCAGGATTTTCGCCAAAACAGGTGAGGGAATAATTGAGCATATTAATGAGAGAGTTCAGGAAATAGAAAAATTATCTTCCGAACTGCCGGAGAAATATGCTAATAATTTCCGCTCAGCCATAGAAAATTTTAAAATTGATTTTGATGGAGTTGATTTCAGAAATACTGAACTATTAGCTGCGCTTATAAAGTATCAAGATTACAATATAGCTTCTTTAATAGAAGTTAAAGAAAAATACCTTGAAGAAAAGAAGCAACTTGAAAAACAACTTGGTAAACAAAAAGTACAATCTGCAGCAGGTTCTATTGATGAGCTTATTGGTTCTGCTGAGAATGTTTCAGGCATAAAACTAATCAAAGGTAAGTTTGATGTTGATACAGTTGATGAGCTTAAGGAAATTGGTGATAAGCTTCGCGAAAAGATGGGAAGTGGTCTTGGATTGTTGTATTCCGTTATTGAAGGTAAGGTTGGAATATGTGCAGTAGTGAGCGATGACCTTGTGAAGGAAAAGAAACTATCAGCAGGTAAAATAGCGGGTGATGTTGCCAAAATATTGGGAGGCGGAGGTGGAGGCAAGCCTCATTTAGCCACAGCCGGAGGCAAGGATGTTACAAAGATAGATGAAGCGCTTGCTGCATTGCCCGGAATAATTAAAAAGTATTTATAAAAATGTTTTTAACGCAGAGTCCCTTGAAGGAGACTTTGCTAAGACTGTTAAGTATTTAATATAAATATATTTAGTCGCACAGACATTTGGAACATCCCGTCTTTCTTGAATTTAGTAGCGGGACCTATCTGTGCATTTTAGAATGAAGAACAGGCAAGAATGCCTGTTACACTATATTTAAGTAATTGTTCCTCCCCTTTTGGGAGGTTAGGAGGGGTCTTTTGAAAGCTATAATTCCCGTTGCGGGTATTGGAACGCGTTTGCAGCCATTGACAAATAATGTACCTAAGGTACTTATTAATGTCGCGGGCAGACCTATGCTGTTCCATTTAATTGATGAAATTGTAAATAGCGGTAAAATTGATACTGTTGTACTTATCATTGGATATTTGGGCGAGCAGATAGTTAGATCAGTGAATGCTGAATATAAAGATTCCAATGTTAGATTTGAATTTGTTGTACAAAAGGAAATGCTGGGTTTAGGACACGCAGTTTACCATGCAATAGAGCATGTTGGCGATGAACCTGTTATAATTATTCTTGGAGATACAATTTTTGAATTTGACCTGAGGAGCTTTATATCAGGCGAACACTCTGCAATAGGCTGTAAAAATGTAGAGGCTACCCAAAGATTTGGAATTCTGGAAGCTAAGGACGGCTTTATCACAAAAATGATAGAAAAGCCTGCTCCCGGTGTTACTGAAAGCAAAAGCGCCATTGCTGGTATTTATTTTATAAAGAACGGTTCACAACTGTTCCGCGCAATTGAGTATTTAATGGATAATGAAATAAAGACAAAAAATGAATACCAGCTTACAGATGCTTTAATGAAAATGGTTGAAGAAGGTGAAAAAATGGTTCCCTTTGAAATTGAAAACTGGTTCGATTGCGGTAAACCTGAAACACTCTTAAGCACAAATACATATATCCTGAAACGTGACCACAATTTTTCACAGGAATATCCTTATGAAAACTGTACTTTTATTGAACCTGTTTATATTGGCGAAGGATGTACGATTGAAAATTCTGTAATAGGTCCAAACAATACTATTGCTGATGGCGCAGTTGTGAAAAACTCTACCATTAAATATTCGTTGATTTGCGAAAATGCCGAAGTTACAGATGCAGAATTAGAAGGTGTTGTAGTTGGAATTAATGAAAAGGTGAGCGGTATGCACAGTAATGAAGTAATTGCGTGTGGAAAAACTGTCTCATTCTAAATATTTGCGAGCAACGAAGTGCCTGCCCGCCTTTGGCGTGGACGAAGCAATCTCATCAATTTTGACTTAAAGTTTCATCCATGAGATTGCTTCGCTGTGCTCGCAAAATATTTGCGAGGAACGAAGTGACGAAGCAATCTTATGAATAGAGCAGTCATCATTTCTTCTTTGGTCTTGCCAAATTCATTCCCCAGTCATACAACCAATTTGGTAAAAATTTAATTATCCTTGTTGCCATTACAATTAAAAATGGGAATTGCACAATACTTTTTCCGTTTTCTATACCTTTTCTGATTTTCCTTGCCGCTTTATCAGTTTGCATTAACAGCGGCATTTTAAATTCATTCTTATCAGTCATAGCGGTTTTAACAAAACCGGGTCTAACGGTTATGACCTTAATATTATCCTTTTTCAGCTCAACCCTTGAGGCTTCAAGCAAAATTGAAGCAGCTGCTTTGCTAGCTGAATAGCTTGATGAGCCGCCGTAACCTCTAACATCAGCCAGTGATGATACTCCTGCTATAGTACCGTAACCCTGTTTCTTCATTATTGGAATAATGTGCTCAAGTACTCGTGCTATGCCGAATGTATTTACTTCAAACATCTTGGCAAATTCACCACTTGAAAAATTATCCATCCAGTTTGGTCCGCCTACGCCTGAATTAATAATTACAAGGTCAATTGAGTCCAATATCTCACCTGCAAACGATATTCCGCTTGTAACCTCATCAGTTTTAGCAATATCGCATTTCTTTGAATAGCATTTTGATCCGCCTGCTGAAATTTGAGCTGAGAGTTCTTCAATGGCTTTTTCATTATTGGAAAGCAGTACCAAAGATGCGCCTGCACCTGAAAATTCCAATGCCAGCGCTTTGCCTATTCCCTGCGAAGCGCCAAAAATTATAACGTTTTTGAATTTAGACATTGCCTGATTTATTCATTGTTAAGGAAGCTTGTTAATAAGCTGTGGAAGTGATGAACGCCCTGTTCGCGCTTGGGAGAGTACCTGCCGCGGTTATAGAATCTTGACTGCATACCTTTTTGTACCATCTCAACTATGGCTTCATCTTCACGCTCAACTCTATCCAACCCGGCGCCCGCACCTTTATCAAACTTGCTAAGATCGCTTACGTATGTAATAAATGATACCTTGGTGAGGTCTTTGGCAAGAGGTTTAATTATGTTTATTGAAAGTCCCCACGGGTAATAATTTAACATCATATTAGGGAAGACCCACCAGTAATAAGCTGCAACTTCGTTGCCATAATCAGGAGATGTTTCATGCAGCCTGAAGCATTCCTCGCCCGGCTTGATATATGCAAGCTGCAGGTTGCAATAATCGTATAATTCTGTTCTGTAGGAGCCGTAGTCCAGCTTTTCATTCAATCCGCTATGCACGTAGGGAATGTGAAATCCTTCGAGGAAATTATCCACATAAAGCGCCCAGTTGCATTTGATAAGGTAATCTTTGCTCCTTGTGGGTTCATGTGTCATTTCACCTATCTTAACGCCTTCTAAGCGGTCTTCAATGACCTTTAGAAAGCTGCTTAGCGGCTTTACAGGCTTAATTGATGTAAATATGAACTTATGCCAAATATCAAATGGTACTTTAGAAAGATTATCTTCATCTCTTGGAAAATTTAAAGCATCCTCACATTCCGGCATTGATTTAAAGCAGCCATTTAGCTCAAATCTACGACCGTGATAGCGGCATTGCATTACACGTAATACGTCTGGATTTTCAACAAGTATATTCCCTCTATGTGTGCAGACATTGGATAAGCAGTGTATAGTATCGTTCTGGTCACGGGTAAGCAGCAATGGTTCATCAAGGAAGCCTTCAAGCAATGTGAATGGGTAAACAGCCCCTGGAATTTTCACCAAATTGCTATCACACGCTAAATGCCAGCATTTTGTAAAAACATTGCTTTTAATCTTGTTAAATATCTCTTCACTTTTGTAAAACTCAGCAGGAAGTGATTCAGCTTTTCTTATATCGGAATTAATTAAAAATCTATATTCAGTATTATCCAAATTTTATACCCATTTTTTCTTTTTGAAATAAATTAAGAAGCCAATTCCAATTGTCGCCATTATACTTAAGGCAAACCAGTAACCATGTGCCCATTTAAGCTCAGGCATAATATCAAAATTCATTCCGTAAATACTTGCAATAAAAGTCATAGGGATGAAAATGGTTGAAACCAATGCCAGATATTTCATCGTTTCATTAAGCCTGTTGCTGATGCTTGAAAGATATATGTCTATCATAATTGAGAGCATATCTCTGTATGTTTCAATTGTATCAAGTACATTTATTGTATGGTCATAAACATCCCTAAGATATAAATGAGTGTTTCGTGAAACCAAATCAGATTCTCCGCGCTCAAGCTTGCTGATTGCTTCTCGCAATGGCCAGACGGATTTCCTGATATAAAGCATTTCTCGCTTTATCCTGTATATTTCTGTAAGTGTTTGCTTTTGTGGATTGTTTACCAATTCTTCCTCTAAACGCTCAATTCTGTCGCCAAATACTTCAAGGATTGAAAAATATGAATCAATAATTGAATCGATAATAGAATATACAAGATAGTCAGAGGTCATATTGTTAATTATGCCTTTGTTATTTCTTATCCTTGTCCTAATTTCATGAAAAGTATCTCCTTCAACTCCTTCCTGGAAAGTGACAACATAGTTTTTGCTAAGTATTATACTTACTTGTTCAGGTATTACTTCATCCACGCCGTATGAGGGCACAGCAGAGTTTTTTTTGCCTATATGAAACATTTTAAGAACAAGATATATATACCCGTTATACTCCTCCATTTTCGCGCGCTGGTCAACATTCAGTATATCTTCAACTACCAATGGATGCAGCGAGATTGAATTGCTTATCTTTTGAACAATATTAACATCGTGGATACCTTCAACATCTATCCAGCTAATTGTATCTTTTTGAGTATAGACGGAACATTCATAAGGGTCAGTGATCTCTTTTTCGCTGACCATATTGCCTTTATAATCGATAAGATTAACAGTAACCTTTTTATCATATTTAACATTACCTGTATAAACAGGTGTACCGGGAGGTAAGCCGGCTGCCTTTTTCTTTGACCTGAAAAGCTTCCTAAGCTTTATATACGGTTTTTTAATTGCTCTGGGAGTATGCATAATGCAAAGTTAGCATATTTTGATGAATTAATAAATGTTTAGATTATTCATATTTTATTTAGAATTTTGTTATTAGATTGCAGTTTCCACTTAAATTTAAATGATATTATAGCTGGGAAAATATCTTGTTGTTCTGGCTTTAATCTTGTCAATTATTATAAATCCGGGAACAGGCTTGAAGTAGAATATTATTATCTCAATGGGAAAATATTTTATACATATAAATATTTGCGAAGCAGCCTTTGGAATTACACATATTATTAAATAACAATAAATATTATTATGAGTTCATTATTAGTCGAAAATAAAGAGGGCATTCTTAGCATAACTTTGAACAGACCAGATTCCCTAAACGCCTTCAACACGGAAATGCTGATGGAATTGCAGGATACTTTCAAAGAGGCTTTAAATGATGATATAAGATGTGTGGTATTAACAGGAGCAGGCAAGGGGTTCTGTTCAGGGCAAGACTTAAAAGATTTTGAAAGTGAAAAGAAAACTTTTAAGGAAGCTATCAAGACTAAATATAATCCGTTGATTACTCAGATAATGAGTTTACCAAAGCCTGTTATTTGCGGAATAAACGGAGTTGCTGCCGGTGCAGGTTTATCGCTTGCATTGGCATGTGATTTCAGGATAGCAACAGAATCTGCCCAACTGATAGAAGTATTCATTAATGTTGGTTTGGTGCCTGATTCCGGTTCAACTTTTACACTACCAAAGATAGTGGGACTATCTAAAGCATTACAGATGTGCTCAACAGCAGAAAAAATATCGGGTTCACAGGCTAAGAGGCTTGGACTTGTTAACGTATGTGTTCAGACTCCTGAAGTATTAAAAGCCGCGTTGGATAAGTATTCAAAGAAATTTGCAAAAATGCCTACTAAATCACTTGGTATGATAAAATACCTGTTGAATAACTCATTTTCAAAATCACTCACACAAATACTTGATGAAGAGGCTGATATGCAGGATATTGCAGGTAAATCAAATGACTATAAAGAAGGCGTAAGTTCATTTTTAGAGAAAAGAAAACCTGTATTTAAAGGAAATTAATAATTTGTATTGGTAACTAATTGGCTAAAGTAAAAAGTAAACCCGGCTCACAAATAAAACAAAAAACAGCTTCAATTGTTGAAGAAAATAAATATGCATCTTTTGGATTGCTGGCAATTTTCCTTGTCCTTGTTTTTCTTGCTTCATCATATAAGATTTCCGGAGATGACGACCTTTTCTGGCATCTTGCTACCGGCAGATACATCATTGAGAATAAGGTTGTGCCCGATAAGGATGTTTTCGGGCATATTACCTCAGGGACAGAATGGATACCGTTTGAATGGGGATGGGATATTCTAACCTATGGTTTGTATAACATTGGCGGGTATAATGCAATACTGATATTCAGATCTCTGGCATTTTGTTTTATCTTCTTGATTTACTATATGCTTCTCAGAAAATTCAAAATAAATTCATTCCTTTCTATTGCGGTATTATTTATACTGCTTATTGCAATTATGGATAGGCTTTCACCCAGACCGCATATATTGACATATATATTCTTCATGTTAACTTTATATATTCTTCTTTCATATAAATACTTAGATAAGGAAAAATATGCTAAAAGGCTGTACTTTCTGCCCGTGATATTTCTACTTTGGGCAAATACTCACATGGGTGTACTTGCAGGCGGCCTGATTTTATTTATTTACACATTATCAGAAACTATTATTTATCTTAAACCTTCCTCATTTACATCAAGTGAAATTAAAGCTCTTAGTAAGGATGAACTAAGAAAACTTTGGATAATATCCATAATATCTGCATTAATGCTGCTTGTGAATCCACATGGAATAAGCACATATCTATATGCTTACAGTCATACCAAGATGAGATTGCTTGAAAGTGTTAATGAATGGCAGAATCCGTTTGCTCCAAAGCTGGATTTTGGTTTCATTATAACGCTCTATAAAATATTCCTGTTTTCAGGAATCTTAGTCCTTTATTATGCTTATAAGAAGAAAGACCTTTTGTTTGCATTAATGTTTATAGCATTTGCAGTATATTCAGTCCGAGCTATACGTTTTACAGTTGATTATGAGATGATAATGGCGTTCTTTATTATCATTAGCATTGGATACATATTATCTTTGGTAAAAGGTGCAAATTTTAAAAATTTATTTAACGGAATTGTACTCAAAGGAGCCTTAGGAATATTTTTCATTTATATAATATCTCAAATACCTTCAAACAGTATTTATGAGAAAATCCAGTATTATCGTATTTATGGATGGGGGATAAATAGTGATTTTATTCCTGTTCAGTTATTTGATTTTATTAAAGAAAATAAAATTTCAGGTACTACTTATAATCATTTTGGTACTGGCGGTTATTTGATATGGAACTTCCCGGGCGAGAAGAATTTTATAGATAGCCGTAATCTAAATGATGAAATATTCAAAGAATACAACGCAATCATGGTGATGCAGCCCGGGTTTGAGAAGAAATTAGAAGAAAGGGGAGTGGATTATGTTGTATATCTTGACCCTGACCTGATAAGGCGACCAAATGACCTGAAAAGACTTGTTACAAATTATTTCAGCACAAATAAGAACTGGAAGCTTGTTTTCTGGGATGATAAATCAATGTTGTTTGTTAAAGATATTCCAAAATTTGAAGAGATAATTAACAATTATGAATATAAGGTCATAAAACCTTATTCAGCACTTTTCAATAAAGCAGAATTTGAAAGCAATATCAGAGCAAATCAACAGACTGCAAAAGATGAGATCAAGAGAAAATCAGATACTGAACCAAATGGTTATTTGTTTCAAACAATGAAAGAAATTGCTTCAAAAACATTAAAATTTAATACGAATTATTAATCATGAGTATTAATTTATAGTTAATATAGCTAACAATTTATTGCGTAATAAATTAAAAATAGATAAACAGTTAAGAATCCCGGAAGATCAATACTTTTTATGGGGGGTTTTCCTTTCCTTTATTATTTGTGTATTTTTCATTGTATCATATAAAATAACTTTTGATGACGATTTTTTCTGGCATTTATCAGTAGGGCGTTTTATTGTTGAAAATAAATATGTTCCTGATAAAGATGTCTTTGGTTTTGTTACTTCAGGAATTGATTGGATACCATTTGAGTGGGGCTGGGATGTATTATCATATAGTTTGTATAATATTGGTGGTTATAATGCAATTTTAGTTTTACGATCCTTGATATTTTGTCTGATATTCCTTTTATATTTTCACATACTAAAACGATTGAAAGTTAATTCTGTTATCAGTTTAATATTATTGTTTACCTTAATGTTTGCTATGATGGACAGATTCTCTCCAAGACCTCATATAATGTCTTATCTTTTTATTGTTCTGTTATTATATATTTATTTGCCTTTTAAATATATTGATAGGGAAAAAAATATTAAAAAACTGTATTTCCTTCCACTTTTATTTTTGTTTTGGGGAAATATGCACATGGGTGTTATAGCGGGCGGATTATTATTGTTTGTGCTTGTCATTTCTGAAATATTCATTTACTGTTTTCCTTCAAAATTATCTTCGCCTGATATTAAACCTCTATCTAATGAGCATTTAATAAAGTTTAGCATTATTTCTGTTCTTTGTGCATTAATGTTATTGGTAAACCCTCATACCTATAACACCTATCTATATACATATTCTCATTTGCAGATGAATATGATGAACTCCATAGCAGAATGGCAAAACCCATTTACAGGAAAGGTTGATAATAATTTTATTTTGATATTATATAAAATATTTTTGTACAGCGGAATAATTATCCTTATTTATGCTTTTATCAAAAAGGATTTTACCGCGGCATTAGTTTGCATTGCCTTTGCTATACATTCAGTAAGGGCACTTAGATTTACTGTTGACTATGAAGTTACAGTTATCCCGTTTTTGATTATCAGTATTAATTATTTTTCCAACATTGCTGGCTATAAATGGAAAATATATAACCGGGTTTTAAATGGGAATGAATTTAAGGTACTATTAATTCTACTGTTCGCAAATACGGCGTTTTATGCTCAAAACAGTAAGCTATATGATTTCCTTAATTATTACAGGGTATCAGGCTGGGGAATAAATGAAAATTATGTACCGGTTAAAGTTTTTGATTTTATCAAAAAAAGTAATATCACAGGCAATCCATTTAACCAGTACGAAGTTGGCGGATCACTGATATGGAATTTACCGGAGCAGAAGAACTTTATTGACAGCAGGGCTTTAAGCGATGAAATATTTGATGAATATAATTCCATTTTTTATAAGTATCCGGGTTTTGAAATGAAACTTAAAAAGCATGGATTTGATTACGCTATATATTATAACCCGGAATTAATTAATGATCCTAATTTATTGACTAAAAATATTGTGTCTTATTTTGCTCAAAATTCGGAATGGAAACTTGTATTTTGGGATGATAAATCAATGTTGTTTGTAAAGGATATTCCAAAATTCGCAAATGTTATTGAAAATTATGAGTATAAGGTCATTAAACCATTTTCAGCGCTATTCAACAAAGCAGAATTTGAAAGCAATGTTAGAGCAAATCCCCAAACAGTAAAGGATGAACTTAAGAGAAAATCTGAAACAGAGCCAAAAGGGTATTTATTCCAAACTCTTAACTATACTGTTTATAAATTATTGCAGGGGCTTTAAAAGTTATATCATGATAATTGATTTAAGGAGTTTTCGCTTTGCGTGAATAGAGCCACTCCCTAAAAAACAATAGAATTATCGACATTGTTGGAAGCGCAATTAACATCCCAATAATTCCAAAGAAATAAGAAAATACAAATAATGAAAGTATAAGCAGGACAGGGTGTAAACCTATCCTGTTGCCAACTATTTTAGGAATTATGAATGATGTTTCAAGCAAGTTTAGAGCGAGGTAAATTAATACAACAAGGGGGATTTGGAAACCAGGGTCACCGCTAAATAATGATACTATCACCGCAAGGGTTATTTCAACCAGTAAACCAAAATAAGGAATAATGTTTAATAATATTCCAAGTGAACCCAGAAAGATAGCAAATTTTACACCAAGCATTGATAGAAATATATAAACAATAATTCCGTGAATTACAGAAACAATTAATTGACCTCTTATAAAACTTCCCAATAAGTCATCAATCTTCTGGTAATATTCAGATACTTTTTCCCTGCTGTGTTTTGGGAATATATCCTTAATGAGATTTTTCAGGTTATCAAAATCCTTTAATATATAAAAAGTGAGAAAAGGAATGAGTATTATGTTTACTACCTGCGTTAACACAACTGAAAGTCCAACAAATAGACCAGATAGCCCGCTTAAAAGTGTATTTAGCAGGTTTTCAAGCTTGGCAGGTAATTCCTGAGATAATTTGGTTTGAATATCAGTTGTAGGAATACCAAAAGTATTTAATTTGGGTATTAGCACTATATTTATCCAGCTCTGCAGATCGTTTAAAGCCAGAGGCAGAGACTTTATCAGCTCAGAAAACTGCGCAGCTATTGGCGGAGCAAGTAATATTACTGCTAAGGCTGAGATTAGAAGAAAAGCTAGCAGAATAATCGCGCTTGCAATTGTTCTTGTAATTTTTCCGCGAGTCATTTTTTCAACAAGGGGATTTAATGCATAAGAAATTACGAGTGCAACAACAAATGGTGCAAGTAAAGTTGAAATAGAGTGAAGGAACCACAATGAAAAAATAATAGAGGATAATGAAATGATAATTCTTATCAGCTTGCTTTTTCTGAATGGGAATAATACAAATAAAATTACACCAAACACAATAAAAGGATTGTGGAATAGTTCAGTAACAGTAAATAACACCCCAAATAACGCAAATGCAGTTACTGAAATTACTATTTCATGAATTTTGTATGTATTTCCGTTTGTTTCGTTCAATTGTTATTTATCAGCAGAATTTTATTTAGCACTATATTATCTACCACTATATTACTTACCAGTGTGACCAAACCCTCCAGAACTTCTCATAGTGTCACTTAACTCACCTGAAAGTTCTATTTTTGCGTGTTCGACTTTACAGATGACCATCTGAGCAATTCTTTCTCCAAACTTTACAGTAAAAGGTTCTTTACCGAAATTTGTAAGCAGTATTTTTAATTCACCCCTGTAATCAGCATCAATTGTTCCGGGTGAGTTGATAATTCCAATATTATGCTTTAAAGCAAGCCCACTGCGAGGTCTTATTTGCGCTTCAAAGCCAATTGGTATTTCAAGAATTAGGTTAGTAGGTATCAATTCAGTAGTCTGCGGCTGAATTATAATTTCGTTTTCAGAAGCAGATGTCAGATCCATACCAGAGGCATGTTCAGTTGCATAACAGGGCAGGGGATTACTCAAAGAGTTATCAATTTTCTTTATCTTTAATATCATTTACCAATAAATCAAATTAAACCTGTAGAATATAAAAATGAATATTACATAAATAAGGCAGCTTTTTTAAAGCTGCCTTGAAATTTAACTTTCAAAAGATTACATACTGCTTGAAGCTATAGCAAATACAATAATAAGAATATAAACTAACCCAAATAATATGGATAGTACTACGTTAATAATACCAAGCCACATTCCTATTTTAGCAAATGTTCTTCCAGCTTCAGATGATTCTCCCCTGTCTATCTTGCTTAATTCGCCTTTACCCATTATCCATGCAACTATACCAAGGATGAATGGACAGAAAATATACGACAAAATACCTGCTACTAATGCTATGATTGCATTTGTGCCTGCACTTCCGCCTGAATTCATATTCATACCTCCTGATGATGGTGGTGGAGGGGGAGGTGTTGACATACTTGGTGGTGGAGGCGGTGGAGGCGCTCCAAAATCTGTGGGGTATTGCAAAAATGTTCTCATTAGTTTTCTCCTGTAATTTTATGAAACAATTAATATCCTGATTTACTGTAAAATAAAAAACCGATTTCTATTTTTCTACAGAAATCGGCTGTCTTATTAAATTAATTTTATGCCGTCATATTACTGAATTTTTAACTTTTTCCTGAATTAACAAAGGTAATTGGGCTTTGATAGAGCTCTTAGCAATAAAACCATCAGCATTGAACTCATCAGCCAACTCTTTATAAACACTATCTTCATATAGCGTTAGAATTATTACCTGTTTATCCGGCCATCTTTCTTTAATTGTCTTAGTAGCATCAAGTCCGGATTGGTTTGGCATGCTTAGATCCATTAACACAAGGTCAGGATCAAGTAATGCTGTTTTTTCAATAACATCAACGCCATCAACAGCTTCGCCAACTACTTCAACTCCCGGCATAGCTTTAATATACTGCGTTAATAACTGCCTGAAATTATCATTATCATCACAAAGCAGAATTTTTACTGTTTTATTATCCATAATAAAATTAATGTGTAACGTTGTTTTGTTTAGTTGTTTCTTGCAGCAAGTTTTTGCTGTGTAGCCTGAATAATTTCAAGCAATTCTTTATGTATATCGTCAGAATTTTTTCCGATATATTTATCAACCCTGTAAACTTCAGCAAGTTTCCTGTAAGATTGACCTTCATTAATAGATATCATTACAACTGTTACATCAGGAAATTTATCTTTAATAGCGCTTAAAGCTTCAATGCCTGATTTTTTCGGCATGATAATATCAAGTATTATCAAATCAGGATAAGTTGCTTCAGCTTTTTTTATAGCATCTTCACCGTCAACAGCTTCGCCAACAAGTTCAACACCCGGTATAGAGCGTACATATTGAGCAAGTGCGCTTAAAAAATCGGGATTGTTATCCGCTATTAAAACTCTAACTATGGGTACTTGAGCATTCATTTTATTTGCCCTTTCTTTATATTATTAGTCTTCATTAATTTAATGATATTAAACCTTTTTCTATTGCGTATCTTACAAGTCCGGCTGTATTCTTTATAGTAAGCTTATGCATTATATTCTTCCTGTGAGTATCAACAGTATTATAACTTATATAAAGAATGTTAGCTATTTCCTGGTTAGAATAACCGGAAGCAATCAGTTTTAGAATTTCAATTTCACGCTTGGTTAAAGGTACTTCTTTGTAACCGTCATTTTTTTCGGTATCTTTTGCAGTCCTGATGTAATTATCTATTATCAGCTTTGAAATATCTTTGCTGAAAAAGTTTTCACCTGCCGAAACAGTCTTAACAGCTTCAAGAAGCTCTTCTTTATCAGTATTTTTCAGAATAAATCCTTTAGCCCCTGACCTGATTATCTGGTTTAAGTATTCCTGGTTATCATGCATGGTTAGAATGAGAATCCTTGCATCTGTATCTTTTTCTTTTATTATCCTTGTTGCTTCTATTCCGTTCATTCCGGGCATCGAAATATCCATAATTACAAGGTCAGGTTTTAACGTGGAATACATCTTAACAGCTTCTTCTCCGTTGCTGGCTTCACCGGCAATGGTAATATTATCCATGCTGGTAAGTATATTCTTTAAGCCGTCTCTTACAACTTCGTGGTCATCGACAATTAAAATTTTAGTGGTTTTCATTGCAATCTTCTTTACTTAGTGATGGTTATTATTACTAAAGAAATCTAAATTTATTTCAAGCATAAGCTCTGTGCCTTGTCCGGGGCTGGATACTATTTCAACTTTACCCCCAATAAGCTCGGCGCGTTCCTTCATGTTAAGCAGCCCGAAACCTCCGCCTGCTTTTTTGGATATTATTATATTATCAGCATCAAATCCCTTGCCATTATCCTTAACCCGCACAAAAACCTGAGTGTCACATCTGTAAAGGTCAAGGGATACCTCAGTAGATTCAGCATATTTGCTGATATTATTAAATGATTCCTGTATTATCCTGTAAATAGCTATTTCAACTTTCGGATCTATTCTTTCAAGAGTAGGGGAGACCTGGAATTTTACTTTTACGCCTGTAATTTTTGAAAATTCCTGGCAAAGTATTCTAAGTGCAGGAATAAGTCCAAAATCATCAAGTGTTGTTGGTCTCAAATCGTGAGCAATTCTTCTTGCTTCTACAATTGCTTTACTTATAATTGAATCAACCTGTTTCACAATATCTGTATTATTTTCTTTACTATCACAATTCACAAAATCTATCATTCCAAAATTAAGTTTAGCTGCGCTTAAAAGCTGCCCTAAACCGTCATGAAGTTCCCTGGATATTCTTCTGCGTTCATTTTCCTGTGCTTCAATTATTGAAAGCGCTCTTATTCTCTGTTCAAGAAGCTTCTGATGATCTTCCTCAGCGCGCTTTCTTTCAATAGCATATCTGATGGATCTTAAAAGCAACTCACTTTCTACCTTATCTTTAACAAGATAGTCCTGTGCTCCCATTTTAACTGCGTTTATTGCTGTTGTCTCATCATTTAATCCGGTTAAAATTATAATAGGGATATTTGGAGCTACATTGAATATTTTTTCTACCCCGGTTAATCCTTTGCTATCGGGAAGATTCAGATCCAGCAATATAACATCAATAAACTCGTTTTCAAGTATATCTATACCTTTTTCAAGCCTATCAGCAATTTGAAGAGTATATTCAATATTCTTCAAATCAGATAGGTATTCTTTTATAAGTCGGGCATCACCCGGGCTATCCTCTATTAATAAGATCTTAATCAAATTATGCTTATTTCCTTTTTTTATCGAAACATGAAATGTCGAACCTTTTTCCAATTCTGAATCCAGCCAGATCTGACCATTATGCTTGCTAACTATCTTTTCACACATTGCAAGTCCTATTCCCGAACCGGAATATTCTTCATGATTATGAAGTTTTTGAAAAATTCCGAAGATCTTACCATGATATTCTTTATCTATCCCCATGCCATTATCCTTAATTGATACATTCCAGTTATCTTTGTCTTCACTTAAGTTAATTTTTATTTTCGGGTTAATGTTATGGTTGAATTTCATCGAATTATCAACCAGGTTATATATCAATTTTATAAACAAATACCTGTCTGCATTAATTCTTATCCGCTTATCAGCAGCAAATTCTATTATATTTGCGGCAGAAGGATACTTGCTAACCAAAAGTTTTTTTACTTTTTCAATGATCTCTTCAAGATCCAATTCTTCACGTTTTATTTCAGGTCTTCCTATACGTGAATATGTTAAAAGATCATCCATCATTTGCTTAAGCCTGTTTGAGCCGTCAACTGTGTATTTTATGTATTCTTTTGCGTTATCGTCAAGCTTATCACTGTATCTTTTCTTAAGCAGCTGCACGTAGCTGGTTATCATTCTTAGCGGTTCCTGTAGGTCATGTGATATAATGTATGTTAATTCATCCAGATCATCCTGCTTTTCGTCCTTTGGAACCTCTTCTTTGAGCAAATCCTCTGTATTTTCTCCATGTGTTTCTATAGGCTGCTCAGTATATTTAATTTAGAAAAGAAAAAAATATTCTGCTATTATATTTCAAATAGCAGAATATTTATTGTGCTATACTAGATATATATCCATTAAATACAGAGTCATTTTATTTCTTTTCTCTTTCATCGAAGAAGTCGCCAAGTTTGAATCGGAAGTTAACAAAAGCTGAAAGCAATCCAAACTTACCATTATCAAGCTTTGATAGCCTTATAGAAGGTCCAACTGCAAACGAGTTGAGTGCAAATCCTTCTGCTATGTTTGAAACCATGATTTCAACCAGAAGCTGGAAGTTTCTGATCTTCTTTAATGTTGCATTTATCCTGAAATCAAATACTGAACCAACAAGTCTGCTTTCGCGTGTGAATATACCAATATTCATTTCATTCATATAGTAAGCAGCATATACCTGCGTTCTTGTTGACCCGAACATTCTGAACGGGTAACGAAACTCGGCTATCATGTTTGATCCTGTTACAATATTATTAGGCATTATTGTGCCGTCTAACTTATTCACGAAAGTATAAAGCGGTGGTCCTCCGCCAGGTACTACTCCTGTTTCTTTAATTTCGCTGTAAACTCCAACTTCAAGGAAGTTACCAAGTGGAATTGTATAAGTAAGCTTTATACCCCTGGGAGGCATAAATATTGCATTATACTGTTTCCATGGTTTATTTTCAACGCTATCAGAACTAAGATCATGTGTGTTCATTTCCTTGATCCTTGTTACATAAGAAATGTTAACACCAAGCATATTAAAGCCCATTCCTACTTCATCACTTTCAAATGGACCTGAATATTTGCTTCCTAAACCGAAGGTAAAACCAATCGACCTTTTTATCGGAATGCCAAGTGCTTCCCAGCCGAATACTGTGAAGTATGGATTTATATATGCCGTTGTGTTCCTGATCATTCTTTCCCTTTTTGGAGGAGCAACAAATTCTTTTATCTTTATCTGCTTGATAACATCTAAGAATACTGATGCGTAGTTAAGCTTTTTCTGGTTCAGGTTTTCTTTGTTGGTATTTGTCCAGTTTATTAAACCATCTCTGACTCTTTTGCTAAGCTGAGTCCATACAAATCTTGTTGCTGAAGGGTCTGATTCATCTCCTAAGATGACAAATTGATTCTGCTCGTTAGGATCTGAAATGTTGACTACAAGATTGTAACTTTCCATCTTCGGATCTATAGCCATATCGTCCTGTGCCAGGATAAAAATACTATCATCTTCAGCCCGTGCAAGGATCTTGAAATACTTCCAGGTCCTTGGGTTCTGTGGATCTTCCTGTTGTGCAAAAGAATCCATTGTTTGTATCATTAGCGAACATAGGAACATCGCCAACAATACCAAGATGCTGAAATTAGCTCTGTTTTTCATTTTTGTGGTGATTTGATTTATATTGTTTATTTTATTCATTTTCATTTTTTACCATTCACCGAATGTAAAGCTGTTCTGACCGGTGATCTTGTGTCCTGCAATGTTATCGGATACCGACACAGTGAAACCTACAGAGTAGGGGGAATCTTTGCCGTCTGTAAAGTTATCAAATGCTGATTTGGAACCGAATGCATTCATTGTTACATCATATATACCAGAGCCTACTGTCTTAACTGTTACCGGACCGTTGAACTTTACATCAAGCTGTCCCGGGAAGTCATCACTTATTGTTACCCTGTAGCAAACACTGCTCTGTAACTGGGTTACCCTGGTATCTTCACCCATTGCTGATACTCTCTGCATACTTATCTTCGGTTTCTCATTAGGCTTTAACTCTACTGTCTTTGTCTGATTACCTACTTTTATTGTAACGGTACTCTGACCACCTGTCTGAAATGTCTTAGAGCTTTTTGGAGGTATTGTTGTAATACCTTCAACTTCTAATGGCGTATCATAAGGATTATTAAGTGTATTATTGGTAAACTGGGTTAAGGAAATACTTCCAATCCGGATTTCTTTCATTTCACCCGGATCTTTTTCTTCTTCCTTCTTTATATCCGGCTGCTTTTCAACCAGAGGATTGGTGGTTGTAAATGTACTTATTTGTGAAGATGATACCTGTATGTTCTGCGGACTAACAACAAGCTGTTTTATCTTGTCGTCCATTTTTGCCAGGTCTGATTTCAATATTAAAGCATAAATATTTGTATCAACAATTACAGACCTTTTGATTATCTCATACAACTTCTGCAATGAATCAGGTGAGAGGAAGACCTTCGGTTTACCGTCATCTTCAACTACCTGGGTCAGATCAAGGTTGGCACCCTTGATGGCTATAACACACACTACAAATATGTATAACGCCTGGTAGATTATAAATTTTACGTCTTTTTGTTTTCTCATGGTTGTTTTTTCTCCTGGTCGGTCAATATATTATTGTGCTCTTTTTCCGGCTAAGTAAGCAAGGTTATCTAATCCTTTGATAGCCTGAGCATCCTTAAATGAATTAACTGTTTCAGTTAACATGTGAGAAGTTATCTGTAATTCTTTCAACATCTTATCATCGGGATATTTAATGTTATCCATTTCCTTCATTAAATTACGCATAGCTTCAAGATTAGTCTTCATAGCCTGGCTGTATTCAGCAGTCTGTGAAGCAGCGGCAAGCGCAGTAGTTAATGACTGACTTGTATTCTGAAGCTCTTTAAGAAGCTCGGAATCATGAACATTAGTTTTGCTCATTTCAGAAATAGCATTCTTCATAATAACCACGTTCTTTGCAATATTTTCTCCAAACTCTGCAGCTTTCTTGAGTGAATTCTGAATTTCTGCTGCTTCTTCTTTTGAGAATTTTTCGTATCCCGGCGCTGTTGTTCCGCCGGTTCTGTTAAATCCATCATGAAGCTGCTGTAAAATTGCTCTCTGGTGAATATCTTCTCTTTCAGAGAAATACTCTTTTTCAAGATCATTTAATTCTTCGCGTAACTCGGCAAATTTTAAGCCCTGTGCATCAAATACAGTTTCAAATAATTTTGCTACTGCAAGTATTACAATTGCTTTGATCTCAAAAGGAACGGCTAATCCAAGAAATACTATCGGACCTTCTTTGATTGAAATAAGTAGGATAGCTGCTCCAAGTAATGGAAGAGCGGTTCCTACTCCATCAACTATAGTTGCATATCTGTTGGTTATTCTTTCAATAATTTCCTGCGAGCAACCTTTTGTAGATACTTCTTTCATCAGCTTCCTGTAGGATAATTCTGCAAGTAATATAAAAAGAGCAAAAACAATAAAAGGCATCCACCATAATTCAACAGGCTCAACACCTTTGTTTAACGTTACACCTCCTGGGAACACTGTACTTGCTAATGTTTGTGCAATTTTTCCCAAAAAAGGAACGTTAGCTACATCTATAAATACAGATAGCAAAAGAGCTATAACAGATGGTATTGAAGGTGAAAATCTTCCAGCTACTCCTTCAGCCTGTATTTTATTAATACCCCTGTTTATTACATATTGCTTTAACTCATGATATTCGGTAGATTGTTTTAATAATTCCTGAACTCTTTTATCAAGGTTATCTTTCTTAAAGTTCTTGCCGAAAAGCTGTGAAGCGCTACTGTTTTGTGCCGTTTTTACATTAGCAGAAGTTTGATCCATTGTTGTTGACTCCGTTTGTTTTTAGTTTTATTTAATAATCTAAAGTTAAAATATTATAAAATTTATTAATGCTAATCAGTTAACTATGATAAATATTAAGATTAAATGCAATATTTACCATTTAGTTTGAAAAAACAATACCCGAAATACGTTAGAAAATCTACAAAGGCGAATTATGTTGTAATTTTACAAAAAACATCTACTCTTGATTAGCTAACCTTAAAGAGTGAACCAAATTCGCTATAGGCAATTCTACACTTTCTTTGACTTTTTTCTCAAAATCCGGTAAAAACTTCTTAATTGCCCATTTTACAGGCCATGCGGCAGCTTCTCCAAATGCACAAATTGTGTTGCCTTCAATATTATTTGCTACCTCACGAAGCAGTTCAATATCTTCATTTCTGCCCATTCCTTTATCAATTCTATCTAGTATTCTCAGCATCCAGCCGCAACCTTCCCGGCATGGGGTACATTGACCGCATGATTCATGGTAATAGAATTTAGTTATCCTTTTTATTACTTTCACCACATCAGTATCTTCATTCATAACAACAATACCACCAGTACCAATATATGAATTAACGGTTTTTAAATGTTCGTTATCCATTTGAAGACCTTCAATCTCATCAGCCGTTAACGGTGGCATTGATGAACCTCCGGGAATGATCATTTTAATAGCCTTATTATCTTTTACACCACCGCCATATTTATAGATAAGATCTGTCAATAATGTACCTGATGGAAGCTCATAAATACCAGGTTTATTTATGTGCCCGCTTAATCCATATAAGAGGCTGCCAGAATGTTTAGGCTCACCTATCTTGCTGAACCACTCGCCGCCATTTTCTATTATCGGGGGAATGTTAGCTAATGTTTCAATATTATTAATAGTTGTTGGGCATCCCCATAAACCAAAGCTGGCAGGGAAGGGGGGTTTGAACCTGGGCATTCCACGTTTACCTTCAATTGAATTAAGCAAAGCGGTTTCTTCTCCGCAAATATATGCGCCTGCTCCACGATGAATGTAAACTTCGGTCGAAAACCCGGAGCCTAATATATTTTTTCCAACAAATCCCTTCGAGTATGAAGCATCCAGCGCTTTTTGAAGCATAACTATCCATGGATAATATTCACCTCTTATATAAATATATGCTGTCTTAATTCCCATAGCTATGCAGGCTATCAATGTGCCTTCTAAGAACTGGTGGGGATTCTTTTCGAATATTTCTCTATCCTTAAAACTTGCTGGCTCAGATTCGTCTCCATTGCAGCAAAGGTATTTAGGTTTATCTGTTTTCTGGGGCATGAATGACCACTTCATTCCTGTAGGGAAGCAAGCTCCGCCTCTTCCGCGCAAACCTGACCTCTTTACCTCTTCTATGATAGCTTCAGGCTTCATTTTAAGAGCTTTTTTAAATGCACCATAGCCCCCGTTTTTTATGTAAACTTCTATGTTATCGTAGTCAGGAATATTTTTCAAAATAATTGGCTGGAAATCGGACATATACTTAATTTATCTTTTTGCTTTTTGGAATATTTCAGTTTTTGAAGTTTTCAACTTTTTGAAAGTTTTTCTAATATGCTGTCTATTTTATCTTTTGATAGATTTTCTTCGTAATAATTGTTTACCTGCATCATAGGCGCAGTGCCACAGCTTCCAAGACATTCCGCTTCGATTAATGTGAATTTACCATCGGGTGTGGTTTCGCCAAGACCTATATCAAGCTTATTTGAAATGTAATCAACTACATCGTACCCGCCGCAGAGCATACATGATACATTCGTGCAAACC
>JAYTUN010000063.1:0-8758 GCA_043744495.1 Ignavibacteria bacterium | reverse complement strand
CGGTTGTGAATCGTGATGGCTATGTTTACAACCAGACTACAAATCCAAATGGCGGAGGTTTTTGGAGAAAGAACCGCAGAAATAACGGCAATGGCTGCTTTGGAGTTGACCTAAACAGAAATTACAATTATGGATGGGGTTTTGACAATGGTTCAAGCAGCGACCCTTGTTCGGATATATATCGAGGTCCTTCTGCAGGTTCAGAACCCGAAACACAGGCAGTTAAAAATTTATGTAATACCATACAGCCTAAGATTGCCTTTTCAGTTCATTCGTATGCAAGCAGATACCTGAATCCTTATGGCTATAATGATAGTACTATATCTTATGATATTTATTCGGATTTCAGCGGTGATTTTGCATCTGAAAATAACTACACCTATGGTACTGTATTTGAAATGCTTCAATATTATTCAAGTGGTACAACAAGAGATTGGCTTCATTCCAGTGGCTGCTATGCATGGACTCCAGAGGTTGGCGGGACTAGTTTTTGGCCACCAATATCGCAAATTATTCCTTTAGCTAACGAAATGCTACCAAGCTATAAATATTTAGCATGGGTTGGCGGTTCTTATGCGCGGTTCCAGAATTACATAATTCAGGGAAACGGGTATGTTGAAAGAAATGATACATTAAAACTTCAAATTGGAATTAGAAATAAAGGTCTTTCATTTCTTTCCAATAATGTTGTGGTAAGCGTAACTACTTCTTATCCAAACATTACAGCAATAAATTCAGTTATTAATTATGGAAGCATAAATCCAAGGCAGCTAAAATATAATGTAAGCCCCTTTACATTCAGGCTCACAAATTCCGCAATGTATATGGATGAAATTAAACTCATAGTAAGTACAAACCAGGAAAACGTAGAAACTTCTCTTGATACAATTTCTGTTATAGTCGGAAGAGCTAATATTCTTACAACAGATAATGCCGAAAACGGAACCGGAAAGTGGACTAAAAGCGGTAACCAGACACAGTGGGATACTACATTTGTTGGTTACTGGTCAGAAGGACATTCATTTGCTGATTCACGTTACGGTAACTCAAAAAATAATACAAATAATTTCTTTTCATTAAACGATACAATAAATCTTATAGGAGCTGTTAATCCAAGGCTTGAATTTATGGCAAAATGGGCTACTGAACTGGGATTTGATTATTCCAGGATACAGCTAAGCACTAACTTCGGTTCTACATGGTTAAATCTTTCAGGTAGGTTTACAAGTACCGTAAGCGGAGAGCCATCTTATCATGGTGTACAATCATGGATTTATGAGAGGATCAGCTTAAATCCATACATTGGACAGCGAATCAAATTGCGATTTAATTATATTACAGATAACGGAGTTCCAGGCGATGGTTTTTATTTTGATAATTTCAGGATAGTGAATTATACAGATGGTCCCGTGGGTATTACTCAAACAGGAAATGAAATACCTTTAAGATTTGCTTTGTATCAAAACTTCCCTAACCCGTTTAATCCTGAAACAAAAATTAATTTCGATATACAAAAAGCATCATTTGTAAATATACGGGTCTATGATATTTTGGGCAGAGAAGTAAGGTCACTTGTTAAGCAAAACCTTTCCCCGGGAAAATATTCAACTAATTTTGACGCATCTAATTTACCTAGTGGGGTATACTTATATAAAATTGAAGCAGGAAGTTTTATGGATTCAAAAAAAATGATTCTCATTAAATGAAGCTTGCCCCCGCGAAGGCGGGGGATGGTTTTGATGAAGTAGTATCAATAGCCACGAGCTTTAGCTCGTGGGAAAAGAAAGAATAATTTCCGGCTTTAGCCAGTAAAAGTTTAACGGCTAAAGCCATTTTTATTTTATCATCTGAATCCACGACCTGCCTGCCCGCAGCAGGCGGGAAGGTCGTGGCAATGCCGCTCTTTTTTTTGTATCAATCGGGTGGTTTTTGTATTATATTTGTATTATACTTGTGGAAATGAAGAAGATTGTTTTAATATTGTTATTTGCTGTTTCATTGCAGGCACAATGGGTGCAGGTGAATAGTGGGATGGGTAATAGAAGTGTATTATCATTTGCTTTAAATGGAAATAATATATATGCTGGTGGTGACGGCTTATTCTTGTCTTCAAATAACGGAACTACTTGGGTTCAAACTTCTTTGTACTTTGGTACGATTTATTCACTAGCGATAAGTGGAAATAATATGTTTGCTGGATTTGGAGGAGGTGGAATCTATAGATCTACAAATAATGGTATAAACTGGTCTCAAGTTTTTTTAAATAATGAATATGTTTTATCATTGGCTTTTAATGGTGACAATATATTAGCAGGAACTGGTAACAACAACGGAGTATATATATCTACAAATATGGGAAGTACCTGGATCCACACTTCTTTAAATAATCGTTATGTTTGGTCATTGCTTGTTTACGGTAATAATGTATTTGCAGGATGTGGTTTATCCTATGGAGTATACGTATCATCGAATATGGGTACAACATGGGTTCAGACTTCTTTAAATAATCGTTGGATTTATTCTATGGCTACAAATGAGACAAACATTTTTGCAGGAACAAAAGATCACGGTGTATATAAATCTACAGATAAGGGTGCGAGTTGGACTCAAATCTCAGATTGGAGTAATAATTGGGTGTCAACATTAGCAGTAAACGGAAATAATATTTTTGCAGGATGTCGTTTTAATGGGGTATATGTGTCGACAAATAACGGTACAAACTGGACTGTGAGAAGTGAGGGCTTACCAAATGCATCAATTTTTGATTTAATCATTTTTAATAATTACATATTTGCCGGTACACAAGATTCTGGCATTTACAGAAGACCTCTTAGTGAACTTGTCGGCATCGCTCCAATCTCCACCGAAATCCCGAATCAATTTTCTCTTTCGCAAAACTACCCGAACCCGTTTAACCCCGTTACACGAATAAACTTTGATATTAAAAATGCCTCATTTGTTAGCATCAGGATTTATGATATACTGGGCAGGGAAGTAAAGAGCCTTGTTAAACAAAACTTAACACCCGGAAAATATTTTACTGAATTAAATGCTGAAGAACTTTCAGGTGGTGTATATTTCTATAAAATAGAAGTCCGTCAAGCCGGATCTTCGACAAGTGATTTTACCGATACCAAGAAAATGGTTCTTGTAAAATAATAATTTCATGGTTTTCAAAAATTGATTTATATTATGCAATCTCTATTAAGCAATCGCATTCAGGGGATTGCTTTTATTTTTATATATAATGATATTACAAGCTAAATAATTATATGGAGGTATAATGCTTAAAATTTTACTTTTTACAATTGTAATATTAACATCAGTATGTAATTTATATTCACAATGGACCTATGGTCAGCCGTTTTCTATTAACCCGCCAAACGCGCAGCTTCAGCAGGTTCTTAATAAGCAACCCAAAACTTTTATGTATGATTCGCTTACATACCCATACCCCACTAACCGCTGGTTCATGAATTTGATACTGCCAAACGGCAGTTACGGAACCTCACAATTTGATTCAAATGTTGTGGGTAAATTTGGGGTCTATACACTGCCTTATTGCGTTGGTTTTGGATATAATTTTCCGGGTACTAATCCAAACCCGTACAAATTGCTTAAAGTAGATTATGCCCCGTATAATATTACAACAACAAGCGGTGACTCGGCTTCTGTTTCCTGGAGAAATTCTTTCACAATGTTCTTCGGTACGCTTGATAGTGCAAGAATAAAACCGTTCATGAAAAGTTATGATGATTTTTCTGCAACCATAAGATGGCGTGATACTATTACACCGAATATTGGTTATATGGAAGCTCCTCTTGTAAGAGGTATGCCTTATGCAACAATGAACTATGTTAATATGCGTCCGTTTGTAGCAGCTCCTTCTCCGCCGATCGTATCTGTGAACGGATTTAATGTTCTTGGTGCAAATGATTCTACAGATATTACAGACACAAAGTTTATAATATTGCTCAACGGAAGCTCAGGCACTGTAAACGGGCAGTTGTGGGTTTTATATTCATCAAGCTCTATAACAATGAGATGTAAAAATAAGGGACTGAGATTCATTGGCGGATCGTTTACCGGTTATCTGAGGCTGGCTTATGTTACAACAAGGCAGTTTGATCCCAATGCAGCAGATTCAACTGCGCGTATCCTGCTTCTGGATAAATATGCGAAATTTTATCCAACAGGCGGAACTTTCGGAGCTACCATAACATCTGATACCACACGGGCAACCATGAATTTTAACTTTCAGTCAAATGTTGCAGGTAATGATTCATTGTTAATGCTTGCTCTTCCTCATCATGTGCCTATGCTTACTAACGGTACCTCTAATACCCTCAAGTTCCAGTGCCTAAAAGGCGGAATGAAGGAAGTATATAATAAATCATGGACACTTAATGAAAATTTAACCAGAGTGAACTGGTATCCTGCAGGTAATCTTACCAATGTTCCCGCTAACTACAGGGATACATTGTATAAAACTCTTGTGCATGATTACGATACGATATGCGGAACGCGTTCATTTCCGCACGTTCCAAATGGAAATAACCAGACTTCGAACGATATTTATGGTTTCGGGAAAACCGGCGCGAAATATGGAAGGCTTGCTGTAATTGCCGATGAGCTTCTTTCATTGGGTTATCCACAGTGTGATTCAATTGCAAGGAACATCAGGGATACTTTAAAATACAATTTAAATTCATGGCTTAACGGCAGACCCAATCCTATTATTCTGGGTTCTAATCTGAGGGACTCATTGATGTATGATGCGAAATTCGGGGGAATTATCTCAAGCCTCTCGTATGACCAGGGTTATTACCAGGATTTTGGGAACGCTTTCTATAATGACCATCATCTTCAGTACGGTTACTGGGCGTACATGGCAGCCACGATTGCAAGAAAAGACCCAACATGGGTTACACAGTATGGTGGAAAGATTCTTGATATTCTGCGAGATATTGGTAATCCTAGTTCACTGGATCCGCATTTTACAAAACACCGTATGTTAGACTGGTATGACGGTAATTCATGGGCTAACGGTATGTATGATGCAGGTGCCGGAAGAAACCAGGAGTCAAGCAGCGAAGCTACCAATGCATGGTACGGAATGTACCTGTACGGTATGGCTACCAATAACGATAATATTAAAAACACAGGCAGATTAATGCTTGCTTCTGAAATAAGAGCAGCGCATTTTTACTATCATATTGATCCAAAAAATTCTATTTACCCAACTTCTTATACAAACTCATGGCATATAGTAGGTAACTTATGGCACTCGCTTATTACAAACTCAACATTCTTCGGTAAAAAGATCCGTTACGTATATGGAATACAGATAATACCTACAACTCCGGCAACAGAAGAACTTCTGACTAAACCGTTCAGCAAGAATATATATGATTTCGCATTGCAGAATGATTCCGTATTCATGTGGAACGGGCAGATCACAACCGGTACATTTAACTGGACAACTATTTGTGTTGGCGCACAGGCTTATGCATATCCTGATACTGCCTTGGTATTCTTCAACAAGTACCGCGGTTTTGTGGGCAATTTTGACGGAGGGGCAAGTAAAACCAATGTGCTATACTGGATACTTACAAGGAAATTTAATCCAACAATAAGTATTAATACAGAAGGTACTTATATTCCTTTAAGGTTTAACCTGTACCAGAGTTATCCTAACCCGTTCAACCCGGTTGCGAATATTAAGTTTGATATACCTAAAACAGGATTGGTTAAACTAATTGTTTATGATATGCTCGGGCGAGAAGTACAAACCCTGGTGAATGAAGAGCTGATAGCGGGAACTTACAGGGCTGACTGGAATGCGTCTAACTTTGCAAGCGGAGTTTATTTTTATAAAATGACCTCAGGTGATTTTATTCAGACTAAGAAAATGGTATTAGTAAAATGATTATATTACAAAACAAGGGGCTGTTGCCCCTTGTTTGTAATACGCAATACCTTCAAAGGGCAACTGCCACTTGTTCAAGATTTATTCTACAACATATTTAGAAAGATTTATAACAGGACTTTGCAGACCAATTAATGGAACTCCTATCATCTGTCCGGACTGTACAACTGTGCCGAGTATTAAATTTTCAGTTTGACTTAATGAGTTCGTCTTTTTATACTGAACTATCCATAAGTCAGCAGGAAAGCCTGTTAAACCCGTTATGAAAACAGGTAGGTTTAGTGTACCTGCTGCCGGCATGAGTATCATATTCCTTGTCTGATTGGTGCCGGTTGAAAAGAATGCATTACCATTCAATGAACTGGATGAAGGTATAAAACTGGTATCAAATTTAATAATTGGATTTGTTGTTGCTGCAAGGTTAATTGAAGCATCACTATTAAGCAGTGTTGGAGTTGATGTTGCAATAAAAATGTTTTGTGAAATTACAAGATTAAGCGCACCTGAGATCATATTTCTTGCAGAAGTATCCTGTATTAAATTCAGTAATTGGTTTGTATTGAATAGTGCGGTAAGCTCAATGCAATCACTTGTTAGCGGTATTGGATTTGGAGTATATACTTTAAGCGATGTATCACTTGGGGCTCTGTAAATATAAAGCCATGCTCCAATTGAATCAGGATTTGTAGCAGCGGTTAACAATGAAAGCTCTGTTTTCCCGTTTGCTTTTACATTTTTTCCCATAATTAGTACAAGATTTGTTCCAGTTCCGTATTTCCTTGTAGCCTGTGCATTTGCGGAATCAAGTCTATCTTTAGCTGTGACTTCAACAGTTGTAATGTTATTAATAATATCCTCTGGGCTGCAAGAAGAGAACTGAAACGATAATACTGTTATCAGCGAAATCATGAAAAGCGGTAAAATTAAGCGTTTTAGCATATATTCCTTATTTATTTTAAATAGCCTACAGCATTTAAAGTCTGAAAGCTCTCGTGTTATCTTATATAACAAAGATACTCAAATTATGTTGCGAAAATCTATGATATTTATATTTTGTTTATGTAAATATTTGTATCGTAAATGAAGATGATTTTGGTATTAATTTGCGATTTAAAGTAATCAATTATTTACTGCGGATATCCAGATCGATACTTTATATAATTTTCTACCCTTTAAGAAAAGCGGTTTGTGGGATTGTGCGACAATTTTGCTTTTTCCTACCATTTAAAGTTAATAACTGTAATATTTGTAAAATAATCATAAATTTTTCATATTTTCAGACAAAATTAAAGCAGAATAGCAAGTAATATATGAATAATGAAGTTCGGGTTCGTTTCGCTCCATCACCAACGGGATATCTGCATCTGGGCAGTTTAAGGACAGCCTTGTTTAACTATTTATTTGCGCGACACAATGGCGGTAAGTTTATTTTAAGGATAGAAGATACTGACCAGTCCAGAAAGGTTGATGGCGCTGTTGAAAATTTGATTAATATACTGAATGAAATGGGCTTGAACTATGATGAGGGTCCCGGTGTTGGCGGAGAGTTTGGTTCTTATTTTCAATCAGAGCGTTTGGATATATACAAAAAGTATTGTGATGAGCTCTTGGTAAATGGACACGCATACTATGCTTTTGAAACATCTGAGGAGATTGATGAAATGCGCAAAGTTCAGCAGATGCAAGGCAAACAGACAATGTATGACAGGCGCGCAAGAGTCCTTACCGAAAATGAAGTGAAGGAAAAACTTGCTTCAGGTATCCCTCATGTTATAAGATTGAAAGTCCCTTTGGACAGCGAAATTAAATTCACTGATATTATCCGCGGTATTGTTAAGATCGAAACAAACCTGATAGATGATCAGGTACTGCTGAAAAGCGACGGCTTTCCAACATATCATCTTGCGAATGTAATTGATGATCACTTAATGGATATTACGCATATCATAAGAGGCGAAGAGTGGCTCACATCAGTGCCTAAACATATTATTCTGTATAATGCATTTGGGTGGCAGGTCCCCCAAATGGCGCATGTGCCGCTTATACTGAATCCCGATAAATCCAAGCTCAGTAAACGCCAAGGTGATGTTGCTACTGAAGATTACCTGAGGAAAGGTTATCTTAAAGAGGCATTGCTGAATTTCATGACATTGCTGGGATGGAATCCCGGTGAAGGTGAGAACCAGGAAATATTTTCAAAAGATGAGCTTATAAAATTGTTCAATATTGAAAAGGTTAATTCAGCCGGCGCGGTATTTAATGTTGAAAAGCTAAACTGGATGAACGGTGAGTATATCAAGAGTTATGATATTGATAAATTAACAGAAATTGTTATTCCGTATTTAAATGCAGGGGGAGTGGATACCAGTGATATTCCTAAAACAAAACGTGTTATATTTGCAATTAAGAATTACATAAGTAAACTTGATGAAGCGGCAGAACAGGCAAAAGTTTATTATAGCACTGTTTCATTGACACCTGAACAAAAAGATATTACTGATGCTGAATCCTCAAAACAGGTTTTTGCATTACTAATTACAAAGCTGGAATCAATTCTTGAAATAACAACCGATAATTTAAAACCACTTCTTAGCGAAGTGCAAAAAGAAACTGGCGTGAAGGGCAAAAACCTGTTTATGCCGGTCAGACTTAGATTGACAGGTGAGGAGCACGGTCCCGAGCTTGGATTGATTACGTATGTTTTGGGTAAAGATGAGGTATTGAAGAAATTGAAAGATATTCTCTAAATATTATTTTGGAGTGCATTGAATTTTAATTTTGGAGTGCATTGACTGCGTCAATGCAAGTATAAAGGCAAGCATCAACTCA